>JAGNIJ010000040.1 GCA_018001225.1 Kiritimatiellia bacterium
TTCAGCACCCCGATAATCTGCTCTTCCGTGAACCGTTTCCCGCGCATGTTCCGTCCTCCGTCTTTTCTCTGTTGTAGACCAGAGGACTCTCTTTGAAAATGGCCCAGTTTTCGGGGGGAAGGTCAATAGATCATGCCTTGTCCGAAGATAGCCAGGAATAGGATGGAAATGATTAGGGCGGTGCCTGAGACGACTGTATTCGGACGTATCAACGAAGTACCGAGAATGCCATAGGCGAGAAACCATACCGCGCCGATTAAGAGCGTGGAGCCGGGACGGATTGTCTCTCCCGATACCGCGGCAAGCCACAATCCCATAAACATCATACCGAGGATCGGCAGTGCTGCGATAGCGCTTAGAATTGTGCCCAGGATTTTCATCCCATCAGATGACCAACATGCTCAAGGCAGATGAAATCGTAGAAGGCAAAAGGGACAAAAACAAGCCTCGCCGGGATAGAAGCGCGGTCGAGGGTAGACCGCGCAATGCGGGGGGAGGCAGCCCATAAAGCGGGCTGTTTGCGCTGGCACCTTGACGGCGCAATCTGCACGCGGCAGCCGGCAGAAGAGGGCGGCGCACATGGCGGACGAGGATCGCGCGGAGGCCAGCGAGGGCGGCGTTCCTGTAGGGCAAGCGCCCAAAGCAGTCCGTGAAGGACGACAGTCACGAACACGGTCTGCGGCGGCGCGACAAGGACGGCCCCCGGCCATGAAGTCGAGCCCTGGGCGGCGGTGGACACGTGGCGCAGCGCGTAGAGCGTGGCGGTGGTCGTGGTCGAAGACCGGAGCGGCACCGCGAACGCGGCGCACCACGTACGCGAAGCGCTCGTGGTAGCGGAGTCCCGATGTTGCATCGGGATAGGCCGCCGACACGCCGAAGCAGGCGACACAGTGTCCGACGCGATCTTGATGGCCGGGATCAGGCAGTCCGGCCCTACAGCCAGCCGCCAGAGCGTTTCCAGAGCGCGATCCCGCCCGCGATGATGCGCCTCGTGGGGGAACTCTTTCCCCCACCCCATCCGCGGAGGCCGGAAGCGGCAGGCCGCAAAAAGCGAAGGACCGAGCCGCGAAGGTCCGTTTTGCGGCATGACGCTGGAGGCCGACCAACGCGCTCGTACCCTGGGGGACGTAGCGCCAGAGGGGGTTGAGCGTCGGGTTGCGGAGCCGGGGACGGGAACCCCAATGGGGCGAGGCCAAGTGCGCTCTGAAAAACGGGCCGAAGGCCGCCCGCCAGGGCGCCGGCGCCTCAGCGCCGGACGTGAGCGCACTTGCCTACGTTGCCGAGTCTTGGTGTCCCCCGGAAGGTTCCCCGGGACGGTACCGCTTTGGAAAGGGGGCGAAGGGAGGGGTTCGGGGAACCGCCAGGGGGAAACCAAGATTCCCGTCCCCGTGCCGCCGCAGACCGACGCGCTACAGCCCCTCGTTGCGGGGGGCCTTGGGGGGAGTCCGCGCGAAAAGTCCGCGGGGCTTCGGGCGTGGCGGTGAATCGCTCCCAGGCGAGAGGGGTCGCGGGCTTTCGCGCGCCCACGCCCGACGTCCAGGAGGGCGTGTCCACTTGGCGAGGCGTCCAGCCGAGACAACCCGGCGAGCGGCCCAGCGAGCCGGGCCTGCGGTTGCAGACGCACCACCACGTACAGCATGACTATCGAGCCGGCTTCCGGCAGGACATGGCATTATTGCCCCTCCGCCAAGATCAACAACCCGAGCCTGTTCATCACGCCCAGCGCTTGGATCACGGCTCCGCGGAGAAGTTCCCCACGCATTCGTCTACGTATTCCACTGCGGCTATGACTTCCCGATATCCGTACTGTGCGCTTTAAAACCGGCCTATCTTCCACTAATCTCATGGATTATGAGTCCGTTATGCGTACGAATCACATGCCACATTCCGTTATCACGAGAGAACGTGCATGACCAGGCCTGACGTCAGGCGACGCTGGATTATCTGCCTTGCTGGCGGGCTTTTCTGCTGTGTGGCCGGTCTGTTGATGCGGGTGGCCTGGAGGGAAAATAGTAGTGTTCCGAAACCAAAAGACATCATCTCGCCCAATCCTGATCATGACCGTCTTGATTATGAAGTGGTCAAGGGATTGAAGTACAGCGACCCGGACAAGGGCTGGAGCGTCAGCGTCGGAGCGGTGGAGATTCGTCGCAAGCCGATTCGATTCATCCGAATCGGCGCCTTCAATGAGGCCCTGATCCGGGATATTCGTCTCACCATGGATCTCAAGCAAGATCCTTCCAATTTCGCAACGCTTCTGCGGCAACTCGGTTCGTCGCTGGACATGCAGGAGACCATGGCGTCACGGGGTGGCCGTAACCGGGCACGGCTGACAGCCTTCCTTGAACAGCTTGGCGCCAAGTCGCCTTATCACAAAACGCGGGTGTCCAGTGTTCGGATACAGGGCATATCCCTATTGGTCACGCAGGGTGACGCAAACCCTGACCTTGTATTGCTGAGTGCAGACTCCGCTACTTTCCACGGGACACGCTGCCGCCTGGGTGGGTCGGTAGAATTCAGCAGCCTCGGCGGACAGCGCATCACATGCCGGGAAGCGGAGTTGACGCTCGCAACCGAACCGATGATATCCACGCATACCGCCATTCTACAGGCGGCGGGATCAACGCAGGAAGTGGAAGCTGTCTCTCTCCCCCTCGCCGCGCTGCTGGCCGACGAGGACTTACGGTTCTACGCCAATCAGTCGCGCAACCGGACGCGGTAGTATTTTCGTTTCGTGTCGTCCACCGTATTCGTGTAGTAGTTCAAATAGGGGGTGGCCGGCACGACCGCCTCCGTTGTCCACGCGCCGTGCTGAACGTTCGTGGTCCATTCCACCGCGTAGTACTGGTAAGGCCGGCTGCGCCACCGCAGTTGCACGCGAGCGGCCCCGCCGGCCGGCATGACCTCGCGGGTGAGCATGAAGCTCGTCGCGGCATCGCCGGGATCGGTGCGGGCGCTAAACTCGTCGTAGAGGGTCATGCCCGAGGCGGCGATCGCCCCGGGGTTATGGCCCAGCGTTCCGAAGTAGTGAAGCTGCCAGAGGTCGGGCAGACCGAGCCCATCGGAATCCACCAACCCCAAGCCCAACAAATCGGCCACGTGCCACTGCGACATGTCCGGGAACAAACCATTGAACGTGGGGTCCGGGAACGTGCCCGATACCGGCCGATTCGTGGCGTCGAACTCCGGCAGATGATCTCGCGTCACGTAGGTCGGAGTGAAGAAACGGCCCAGATGCATCGTTTCGTAGAACTCATGCGCGCCCCCGTGATCAACATAATCCACAAGGACAGGGCTGGAAAGGCTGTTGGACAGACTCTGCACCAGCGACCGGAAGGAGTCCTCCTCTTGGCCGAAACGTTGTAGGTCCGCCAGCCATACCCGGTTACTCTGAATGACGAACAGGTCATCGGCTTGATCGTCCGCTTCCGAGCGGATGAAAGCTGATGCGACCTGGTAGCCGACCAGCGCGGCGCTCAAGGCATTCGAGGCCGCGGCCAAGGCGGAAGCGTTCGTGATACCGAGGAACCGGGCATGCGATGCCGGGATATCCCCCACGAGGAGCGGCGTGCGCTCGTATTCCTCGACCAGATTGACGTCATCCATGTCATAGGCTTGCGCGACGCGGATGAGCGCCTTGCAGAACTGGAGGCACGTCCGGACCAAGGCAATATCCCCGTAGTCCACCTCCGCATTGCGTTTCACGGGCGCATGGTCCGGCGTCAGCGTTTCGCTGAACGTGGCATCCAGCGCCGCCAGGTTGGTCAGGCCGCGCTCCACCTGGAACAGGATATTGGAAGCCAGCGCCTGCTGGGCCCCGATCCCCGTGACGACGGATCGCGGGCTGGGCCAGTTTGTGAACACGTATTTCAGGTTCAGCACCTGGGAAAGCTCAAAACGGAAAGGCGAGGCATTCGTTCCGTTCAACGAATCCCGAAACTGCTCGAGGGTGTGCCGGAAAACCGCCTCTTCATCGAGCTGATCCGGATCGAAGATGATCATGTCATCATCCTGGTCGTCTGTTTCAGCCCGGATCAGGATTGAACCCGTCTGGTAGTAATCGATCGCCTGGACGAACAGGGGCGCCGCGCGGGCAAAACGCGGCAGGTTGGTGAGCGCGCCCAGGGTTGGGTATGTTTGCAGGTGATCGCCGAGCGTTAGATCGTCATTGAGCAGATCGGCAAAGGAAATATGCCAATCGTGCGACTGGATCATCCATAGAATGCCCCGCCAGAAGGACAGAATCCCCTGGACCACCTGTGCATCGCCCGCGTCCACTTGGACCTCGTTATCCACCGGCAAGTATTCCGGGCTTAGCAGAATGTTGCCCGTCCAGTTCGTGGGGATGCGCCCCAGGTTGAGCAAGCCCTCCTCAATTGTTTTCACCAATCTATCATCCAGCACCCCGACCGCGTATCCGACATCCGGGGAATCCGGCGGCAGGGGATCGGGCAGGCTGGCTGTCCAGTTCCAGAGATCCCGTCCTTCCTCCGGCATGCCCAGGTCCGTCAGCAGTTGAGCTACTTCGCTGTCAAAGGGCAACGAAGCCAGCCGGGTAATTAACCGGTACCATGCCGCAGCATAGTGGTTCGGGTTCTGGGCCAGCGCCTGGCCGAACTTGTCGTTGGCGGCCAGCAAATCACTGGTCAGACCCGAGTCGCCCAGATAATTCGTCAGGGCCTGCAAGCCTTCCTGGAACAACGTTTCCGCCGCGTTAGTGCTACGGCCGCTTCCATACAGAGGAACATTGCGCTGCGGCGTGTCTGGATCGTTGCTCGGGATGGCCAGATTGACCGCCTTGCCCCAGAGATTGGTGGGCCGGAAGATCACCGTCACCCGGCAGGTTTCGGCGTTCAACGGGTCCACGGTCTGACCCGAACAGAGATCGTTGGTCAGCTTGAAGTGCACGAGGTCCAAGCTGTCCGTAAGGCTGACGGTTCCGATCACAAGCGGCAATCTGCCGGTGTTGACCACGTCGAATACCTGGGTCACGGCGACGCCGACCAGTACATAGCCGAATTGCCGCGAGGCAGGATGCACACCGATAAAGGGGCGCGGTAGGCGCGAAAGGTCCGCATCCAGTTTCGAAAGAAACCCGTCCCGGCCGCCACCCGACGCAACGACATAGGCGTTCGTTGTCGTCGGGAAATCGGACGACAGGGTCGCGCCGGCGACGTACACGCTGCCGTCCGCCGCAAACGCCAGCGCGGCCGCCTCGTCTTCACCCTGGCCGCCCAGCAGCGTGGAAGCCAGCAGGGCCGTCAGGTCGCCCGACAATCTGGAAACGAAAGCGTCTCCGTCGCCGTTCGGGCTGCGGTCGTAGGCGTCCCAGGTCGTGGGGACCCACCCCCACGTGTAGCCGGCAACATAAATGGACCCATCGGGCCCCAAGGCGAGGGCCCCGAGGCCTTCATTGCCAGTTCCCAGAAACGTCGAGGCTTGCAGATCGTTCAGATCCTCATCGAGTTTTGACACAAAGCCGTTCTGTCCGCCTCCCGCGATGCCATAGGCGTCCCCCGTGGTCGGGAAGTCATCGGACTCGGTCCGGCCGCCCACGTAGACGACGCCGTTGGTGCCCGACGCCACGGAAGTTGCGACATCAAACCCTCCGCCGCCGAGAAAGGTGCCGCCCTGCAGAACGGACAGGTCCGCATTCAGCGTGGCGACGAAGCCGTCGTGGCGGCCATCCGCGTCATAGTAGGACCAGGGCGTGTCGGCCCAAGCCCAATCACCGGCCTCTGCCGAACTCCCCCGGAGCACGTAGATCCCTCCATCGTCCACGACCTCCCAGCCCTCCGATGTGGTCCACAGGCCTGCTTCGCCGGTTTCAAAATCGTCCGAACAGAGCGTCTCCGTGTCATTGGTGATAGCGAGATCGTCAAAGAAGACGAGGGCGTCGGGGCCGGGCCCGGCGCGAAACGACACGCCACCCATGACCAGGGGATCCCGGTCAGGGATCGTCAGCACGGGCACCCCATCCACGGAAACAACCAATCCGTCAAGGCGCGAGGCCACATGCGCCTGGTGCCAGGCGCCGGTGGACAAGGTCGGGTTCGCCTGGCCCATCACGATCCAGACATCTTTTGGCCACTCCTTGACAACGTCCACGTGGTTCTGCCCGAACACGACACTGTACCGCCCGCCCCGCACTCCTTCCCCCTGCGCATAGCGCAGATCCATGCCGGCGTTGCCCGCGTCCACCCGGACGCGGAACGAGATCCCGTAGTCAATCCAGTCGCCGTCGAACGTCCGGCGGAAGGAATTGGTGCCCGTTGGGAAATCGGGGGAGTAGGTTTCTCCGGCGACATGCACACGGCCCCCGCGGCCCAGGGCCAAGGCGTTGGGGCTATCCTCGCCCACGCCTCCAAGAAACGTGGCCGCCTGCAGATCGGTGAGCTGGGCATTCAACCGGGCTACAAAGCCCTCGGGTTCCAGCGATGGCTCGGAAGAATATATTTCAACCCCGCCGCTGAAGCCATCCTCCGGCAGCACCGCCACGCCATGCAGGCAGGACCGGCCATCATACTGGATCTGGCTCCATTCTCCCGTCTCCACCTCGCCCCATGCGACCGATTCCCAGCGATCAGAAAGGTCCTCTTCAAAATGATCGGACCAGAAGATGCTTTGCCGGTTGGACACGACCACCTCATCCACGTACACCTCGGAATGGGCGCCTGAATCCCAGATGTCCACTACGGAGTAGAGCGATATCCGGCCGCCGGGGAGGATATGGGGTGTCGTGTCCTGAACGGCAAGAACCGGCGCACCGTCCAAGTTCACCCGGAGGTGTCCGTTGCTGGCGCTGACGCTGACCGCCTGCCAAACCCCCGTGACCAAACCGACAACCTGTGTGCTGGTCAGCTCGATCTCCAGATTGGTCACGTAGTCCGACTTGCTGATACGCAGGCTGTCGCCCGGACCGAACACAATGTTGTATGACCCGAGATCGCTGCCGCACATGGACAGGCCCATGCGACCCTGCATCCGCTTCAGGTTGGCGGAAAAGGTATGGTGGCTCCAAGGGCCCCATCCCTGGAAACTCTCGGCGTAGGCGCCGGATGTGGCGGGAAAAGACGCCGAAAGGGTCGTCCCGGCCACATAGACCCGGCCGTTTGTGCTTATTTGAACGGCTCGTCCTTCACCCCGCCGCCGTCCCTCCAGATACGTAGCCGCCAGCAAATTTGTCAGCGCCGGATCGAAACACGCCACGAAGGCGGCCCTCCAACCCTCCAGCGTCTCCTGGTAAGCCCCCGGGGTGACCGGAAAATCGTCCGACTCCGTGCCGCCGACCACGTAAACCAATCCGCCCGTACCGAGGGCCACCGCGCGGGCCTCATCCGCACCGCTTCCCCCGAGGTAGGTGGAGCTCTGCAGATTGGTCAGGCCCGCCGAGAACTTGCTGACGAATACATCCTCGTCGCCCGGCCCCGAAGTCTCGAAGGCGCCCGGAGTCGCGGGGAAGTCCGAGGAGAGCGTGGTGCCGACCGCATAAACACTTCCGTTGGTGCTCACCACGAGGCCCGCGATACCCTCGTCTCCGCTTCCGCCCAGAAACGTGGACGCCAGCAGCGGGTCAATGACCAAGGGCTTTGAGGCGTCGTAGGAGCCCACGGCAAAGCCGTACTCAAGGCCGCGCACCACGTAGGCGACTTCCACAGGGGTCCGGCCGCCGCCGTTTTCCTGGTAGGCCACCGGCCGGGTGAATTCGACCGTCCCCGCCCCCGTCTCCGCCGCCAACCGCCCCTCGCCGGTGATCAGCAATCGCTGCGCCCCTTCCAAATTGCACCGGATGTCCGCCGGCTTAGCGCCCGGCGCGACCACGAACAGTTTTTCCACGTTTTGGCCGAACGCCTTCAAGGTCAGCGTGATCCCGGGCGCGATCTCCCCCAGGTCCACGGCCGCGAATACTGGCATATCCCGATTCCAGGCAATGGGGTGGCTTCCCTTCCAGCAGGACATGGTCAGAGGGACACGGGTCACACCGCGAACGGCTCCCGCGGCCCGCATGGGAAAGGATTCGCACAGCACACACCCTCTGATCCCCGAAGTGCTCCTGCCGGCGACCAGGGTGTGAATGATGTCTCCCTCGTCACTGACGCGGACACTTCCCGCGCACATATTGGCCAGAAATCGGATTTGGGGCAACGAGAACTGGCCGACGTTTTCGATAAAGGGAATTGTAACGCGGTCCCAATCGAGCGACACCTGCGTTCGAGTCGTCACGCTAGGCGCAATGATGCTTGCGGCCCGGTGGGAAGGGAACGAGTGCAACATCAGCAACAGAACAAAGACGGCGCGATTTCTCACGGTCACCTCCGTATCCGGAACCATGTCCGCATCCCGGCCAAGTCCGCACAATGTCCCTGTATTCCGCTGCATTTCCCCCGGCACTATACAGCCCAGCATCTCGTGAATCATCCTGTATCAGGGGTTGTCAAGGCAAGCGAATCTTCGTGGCCGAACGACCGACACGACAGGACGATACGATGAATGCGGCAAGCGCATGGGTTGAAGAGGCCGAAGGAGTGCCGATACCATTGCCAAGCCACCAGGCTGAGAGTCCCGAATCTGTGAAGGCCGGCCTGTCATTCGGAACGGAAAGGGATTGATTCGTCTTTTATGAGGCGTGTAAGCTGCTTCACAAGGTTGGTACTTTCATACACACGAAGGAGGCTGGTCATGTCGAGAAAGTCGCTTGCGCTGGCAATCTGTGCGTGGTTCTGCTGTGGCAACATGATAGCGCGCGGCATTAGCATCATCGGATGGGTCGGCGAAGGGACCTATGGCGTGTCAGGTTCGAACGGAGTAGTGACGGCCTCGCCGTTCAGCAGCCAGTATGGATGGGTGTCCACGGCCTCTGGAATACCAGATATGGGATTAACCGGAATCGGCGGGTCGGGAGGCCCTACCACCGGTTCGCGCATTCGCACGCCGGTTTTTCCCGGCGACACCGGACAAGAATTGACGTTCTACTTCAACTACGTCACATCCGATGGATCAGGATACTCCGACTACGCTTGGGCCAGGCTTCTGGATACCAACCTGAACGAAGTGGCGCTTTTGTTCACAGCCCGAACCACCGTGGGCGGGGATACCGTCCCCGGGTTCAGCATGCCGGCGCCCGTTGCCACGCTCGTGCCGGCCAGCACTCCGATCGTGTCGGACGGCCCTGTATGGAGCCCCCTTGCAGAAAGCTCGGGCACCTGTTTCGGCAACGGATGCGGACATACGGGATGGATCCAGGCGCGCTACGCACTTCCTGCGGGCGGGCGATTCATCCTGGAGATCGGGGTCGTGAATTGGAATGACTCGGACTACCAGAGCGGCATCGCCTTCGACGGAGTATTGTTGGACGGCCAAGACATTCAGGAGCCCACGCCCGTCACTCTGACCGCCGTAACGGCCCAGCGAGTGGATGGAGGCGTGCGCGTGTCGTGGGAAACAGCCATGGAATTCGAGAACCTGGGGTTCCACGTCTATCGCTCCACGGCCCCCGATGGCGAGCGAACGCGAGTGAACGCGGAACTTATCGCCGGCACCGGCACCTCCGATGGTGCAAAGTATTCCATCGTGGACACCACAGCCCCGGAGTCGGGAACAGTCTTCTACTGGTTGGAAGATGTCAGCACTTCTTTCGAGACGGAGACGCACGAACAGGTCGCGGTTTTTGATGAACTAGACGCAGAGGGCGAGGAGAAGTCTCCGGCATTGGCGGAGTTTGCCCTTGGGCCCGAGAGCGGCATATGCCGCATCGGCTATGGGGCGCTGCAGGCTGCCGGTGTGCCGATCGACACGACCGATCCGGCGACACTCCAGGTTCTTATCAACGGCGAAGAAACCGCCATGTTTGTCTCGGCCTGGCGCGGGGCCATGAAGGACGGCGATTACCTGCTGTTCTATGCGCCGGACGGAGCGGATGACCGGACCGGCGAAATACGGACGGACCCGGCTGCCCTGCGGATGGAAGAGGTCTACGCGGGGCCGGGAGACGAGGGCGAAGATGTCTGGTATGGCGTGGCGGACGAGAACGGCGGGTTGTCCTTCGAAACGAGCCCGGAAGTGGCCCGCTACCTCTTGATCGGATTCGCCGATATGCCGGCCTGCGTGCTGGATGTCACCGAGGCCCTTCACCCCAAGATGCTGTATGGCTACGCCTGGCTGCTTCACGAAGGAAGCGAGGGCCTGTACTTGAGCTATTTCACGGAGACACCGGCAAAGATCGTTGCGGCCGGTGGCGCGGCCATACGGGAGATCGAATCTCTCGTTCAACCCTAGGTGAAAGCTGCAAGGCTGGCGGTTAAGGGGTCTTCTTCATTTCCCGCCAATCCTGAGTGGAATTCAGGTTGGGATTGAAGTTCGGATCGTCGGTGACAATGCGGTCGCCCAAGGCGTTTGACCAAGCATAGTTGCTGGACGCGGGTAACTCGATCGTACGTCCGTCGTGCGGATCCACGGCGTCTTCCGTACCGCGCATGGCCTGGGCAAAACGCGAGGCGCCGTCTCCCCCGCTGCTGCCACCCATCCGCGGGGTCGCAGCTCGCTGGGCATCCATCTGCGCGATCATGGCATTGTTCTGGGCGCTGATGGAACGGCTTAACTGGCCTGCCGCTTCAATGTTCGCCAGTTGCCCCTGGATCAGAGCACTCTGAATCTGATTCACCGCCGCGTGCCAACCCGGGTTGCCCCGGATGGAGGCAATCATGCCCCGAAGCACAGGGCAGAGAGGTTCAAACATCTCCGCGCGCGCCCGGATTCCGATGATGGCCGCGCAAGCCCATGTCCCACCGCCGGGGGCCTGGCTGTAAGCCGTAATGCAGGCTATTTCCTCGATTAACTGGTCGTACTGAATGCGCACGCGACCGCCCATCATTTGCGTCGGCAGATCCTTAGCGCCCGATCCGACCACCACGGCTTGCAAATAATCGGGCGCCATTTCAGGCGGCGAGACCAATCTGGGTTGCCGGTCGCCTCGGTAACGAGGAATGACGATTTCCGTCAGGACTTGCGGCGCGGCCATGGGCATTCGCATTTCCCGTCCATAAGTCGTCCCGAAACCGCCCATCATGCCACCTTGCGCCCACATGAAGGCCAGCGCGGGCATCTGTTCGAGCGCTGCGTGCCCGTCCGGAGAAGCGACCCGGTAGATCAGTTGGGCGGGAAACGCCACGTTTCGTTGATCCCACACTACCCCGCCTTCAAAGGCCCAGCCCTCCGGGATAACCATCTGAAAGGCCGGCGAGCGAAGGATTTGATCCATGCAGACAACACCTCTGAATCGCATACCGTTCGGCGAAGCCGCTGGCGCTGGCTGAGGATGGGTGGCCGGAGCCGGTGATCGATCCTGTCCTCGATTGACAGACGAGCCGCAATGAGGGCAGAACGCCGCCCCGATAGGCGGGATAATCTGGCCGCACGCTGCACACGTTGCGTTCATGTTTTGCACCACCCACCCCTTTCATTCAACTGGCGCCACGCAGCATCTTGGGCAAGCCTCCTTGGAGCGAATCGTCCAAGAATCGGATAATAACCACGCATCAGTCGCTAACCAAGGAAACTAGCGGGCAATTAGCCCTACCCCGCCTTCGCCCTCGCCCGCTCCATAACCCGCCCGAACACCTCCGGGCTCAACTCCTTCCGGGCCACAGCCACAAAGGCCTTCGCGACAGCAATCTCGAGCCGACCCTGCTTCAGCCGCGCGTTGACCTCCCCAAGGACCTTGCGGATCGCTTCCCTCTCGCGGGTCAGGTGCTTGTCCTTGTCCTGGGCGCGGACCTGCCAGGCGCGGTCGCGGGGCCGGCCCTCCTCGTGCGCTCTGACGTTGGCCTCGTGGACCTGCGTTTTGATCTCGCGTTTGATCTGGTCGATTTCATTGATGCGCTGGATCAGGAGCTCGCGCAGGTCCTCGTCGGGCAGGCCCTCGGGGATCGTCCAGGGCTCGTGGTCGTCGCGGTAGCGGGGCCCGTGTAGCGCGGGCTTGGCCGGGCGCTTCGGCGGGGCTGTCCCAGTTTTCATGTTGTCGGCTTCCCCCAAGACCTTGTACAGACAGTGTCAGCCCGGCAGTTCCAACGCAGTGCGCTTTCTCTTCTTCTTCCAGATCGCAAGGCCGCCGGCGATGATGGCGCTCCAGATCAGGAGATCCGCGACATAGCCGGCCGTGGTCGTGATGACTCCGTGGTTCTCGACAATTTCGTCAAAACCCAGAACCAGCGACGAAGGCCAATGGATCGGGGACCACCACAGCAGCCCTCCATGCCCGGTAACATTGGCCAGCAGGTCAACGATGGTCAGGGCAAACAGGACGATTGAATACGATTTCAGCCACGCCTTTCGGGTCGCAAACAGCGCAACAGCCGCCGGAATCATCGCCACCAGCGTTATATTCGTGATCGTTTGATCCACTCTCATGGTTGGTGCGCGCCCCCTCTTTCTGGAACCGTGCGATCAGAATACGGCCCGTTCAGGGGCAAAACGAGTCAAAAGCGGGGCGGCCGCGTAGGATGCCCTATACGCCCCGATAATCCCGTTTTCGAGGGGGGCCGCTGTCCTCTATCGCGTTTTGGCAAACGGCCGAAAAACACCCTTGTTTTCCTAAGGAATTCATGCGGTTTTTTGGCTTAACTGTCTAGTGGTGGACATGCCCAGGGAGCTGGAACGGTGAAAAGTGCGCCGTTTGGTCTCCTTGCGGCGCCGATGGGCACAGGCCGGACAGTACCGCTTCCGGGGCGGACAGGGGCCGGCGCAGTCCGGGCAGGGCCGCGTCGAGGGCGCCTTCTGGCCGGTAACGCGGCGATATTCGGCCGTGGCCGCCTGTAACGGGGCGGCGCGCCGCGGATCGGTGGCCATGGCAGCCATCGGCATGACACAGTCCTCGAAGTACTGGCAGCGCTGGGCGGCGGCGACGAGGCACCGGGGCCCCGGGCCGAACCCCGACAGGGACAGGTCATCGCCGATCATGACGCCCAGACAGGCCCCATCCGGCTGGTAATTGGCGCACTCGTCGGCGGCGAGTTGAAGCGGGGTCATGATGACCTGTGGCGAGTTGCTACCCGGCCGGCGGGGGGCGGCACGGACCGACAGCGCGGCCCGTGGGCCAGATTCGGTCCCCGGGGTTCAGTTTCACAGGATCGGCATCCTTTCTTAACGGGCCGCACAAGGAAACGATTCGGCCGTATCTTTTCCTTGCGGCGGGCGGGCCGCAGCCGGACGGCGGCGGACAGGCCAACGGAACAGGGCGATCCGTCTATCGGGGCGCCCGATGATCGTGGCCCTGTGGCCGGCTCGGGTAAAGCGCCAGTGCTCCAGCGCGAGCCAGATGCCGAACGGCATGGGGCCGTGGACCGTCTCGATGACTTCCTCGGGCGACTGCCAGACTGTGACCTGTATCCTCTTCATCTGTGCCTCCTGGGTTTGATGTAACGGTTGAACGGCGAAAACGGGCCCGCGGCCGCCATTGGCGGCGGCCCGCAAAGGGCCGAAGCGGGGGGAAGCAGGGTGGATGTACGGCAACATCCACCAACATCCACCCAAACATCCACCCAACTTTCGACCCCGTATTTATTGAGCGAAATGCCCATGGGGTGGATGTGGTGGATGTATTTTGAAAAAATAATATATATAGGGCGTGGTGCCGTATGGCCGTACCGGCATACACGTGCTTCCCCATAAAAAGGGTTTTGTGGTCGCCAAACACCCCCCACATCCACCCAAAGTGGGTTTTGATCAATGGTGACAGGCCTTTTCGTTGGGTGGATGTTCGATTTGCGGCCGGGCAACATCCACCCCATCCACCTAACACCCACCCGGCTATGGAAAGCCGGGATCATCAGAACGGGACGTTTTCGGGCTGTTCGATGGTCCAGATGCAAACCCCGTGAACGATACGGTTGGCAACCGGTTTCCCCTGGGCCTTGAGATTCCCGAGAAGAGTTCCTATCCGGCGGGGCGTGTATTCCTTCACCAGCATGTCCAGGCCGCTATCCGGGAGGCTCATCTGCTGGAAGAGCTCGCTGGCCGTGCCGACCCAGGGGCCGTCCTTGTCCTTCATGAACATCTGCAGGAGCTCACTGAAGCTGTACGAGCCGCTGACGGCCCGGGCGTGTTCGACCAGTTCCTCATGCCAGTAGGACCGGGCGCCGTAGCGGGTGTCCCCTATTACCTCGTCCGGGGCCGACCAGTTCAGGAGCCACCGGCAAAAGGACGGCAGTTCGCCTTCGATCACCTTGACCAGGTCGGGCGGGAAGTTCCGCTCCGTGTCGGCCACCTTGAACAGGCAAAGCTTGTCCTGGAGCGAGATGTCGAGATTGGGCAGGATATGGAGCGACTCGGGGTCCGTGTTCAGCGTCACGACGACGCGGCCGTTCCAGTTCACGGTACGGGTGACCTTGTACTTCTCCCGGAATGAGAACACTCGGTTCGCGACCATCTTCTTGATGATGCCGCTATAGTGGGAGTGGCGGCGCGAGTCGCTACACGGCAGGGCGTCGTCCAGGGTCCACAGGGCGACCTCGAAAAGCTGGCTATTGAAAGTCTCCTCACCGGTCAGAAACGAGCTCGCGTCGGCGTGCCCGCCGAACATCTGCGACAGGATCACATTCGACAGGAGCGTCTTGCCCCGGTTCGGCGGCCCGGCGATGTAGAGCGTCTGCCCCGGGAGCATGGCCCGCTCGAGGGCGGACCGGTACCAGCGCTGCAGCCAGGCCAGGAAGTTGTCCAGGGCCTCGGGCGGATCGAAGAACCCCTGCAAGAAGGCGTGGAGCCACGGGAACGACTCGGGGCCGGCCGCCCGGTCCTCCGAGGGCTGGCAGCACTCCAGGTTGGAGCAATTCACGATGCGGGCGGCGCCGATCCGGTTCAGGCCGCGCGGGAGGAACACCTGGGGCGCGACGCATTCCACGGTGTTGTTCTGCTGGATCGCGAAAAGCGCGCGGTCCATCTCGCTCGATGTCTCATCGCGGGGCACCTCGTCGGACAGGCCGCTCTCGACGCGCAGGCGCAGGGAGATGTCGGCCTTGTTGCTGGCCGTCCACCGCCCGTCCGGGAGTTGGTGCCAGTAGTCCTTTCCGTCGAAGTAGACATCCGTAATGGCGCCGCCGATCTTCTTGGCCTCGTACTGCGCGACGAACCGGGTGCCCAGGATCGCCTTCCAGGGCACGAACGCCGAGGAGCCGGTGAAGCACTGCATCCCCGCCGATCGCACGATGGCGGCGCTTTGGTTGTCGGCTTGGGGGTCCCAGAACCGCACACCGCGGGCCCCTACCTCGAAAGGACCGCTCCACCGGCCGGGGAACTGCCGCTCCACTTCCGCCGCGACCTGGTCCATGGGGATGGCCGTTTCGTAGCGATCCCAGTCATGCCGGTTGCCGGCCTCGATGAGCCACTTCATCGTGAAGTCGGTCGGGATGAGGTCGGTCGTGATCTCGTCCCACTTGGTGCCGGCTTCGAAGTACTGGGACGAATCCTCCATCGCCCCTTCGTCGAGGCCGGGGAAGAACCGCGCCAGTTTGAGCTGCTTGCGGATGATCCGCGAGAGGGCCTTGCAGAACGCCGCGTTATGGACCGGGATCGGCCGCTCGAAGCGCCAGATAGCCCGCACCCCGCCGCTGAACGTGCGGCAGACCCAGTTGGGGCGGAACATCGCGGGGCACTTGTTCATGGCCCGCTCGCGCCGCTCCGCGTCCTCCATGTCGCAGTCGTAGTCCGCGACGACGCCGTGCATCAGCATAGGCGGGTTCTCCTTGCTGATCCGCTGCTTGGGGGCCAGGCCTTCGTAGAGGCTGTAGAAGCAGTGATGGGTGTCCCGGTGGGCGCACCAGGCCTTGAACTTCTCCTTGGAGCCGAAGGGCGGGCGCGTGAAGGAGCGGGGATCCAGCCCGGTGTTCACCAGCGGGGAGGTCAGGTTTTCGATCGAGAAGAATTCCACGGGGTACCTCACTTTCGGTAATGGTCTGAAAGCGTTCCTTCCGCCGCGATGGGCAGGCCCGGCATCCACTCGACCGGGACCGTCATCAGCTGAATGATTTCCGCGAGGGCCTCGTCGGCGCCGGCGGCCGGGATCTGGCAGATCACCTCGTCATGGACATGCCACAGCACCTCGACCCCGGCCGCGTGGAGGCGCAGGAGGGCCGCGGCGAAGATGTCCCGGGAGACCGCTTGCACGAGGTTCTCGACCAGGAGCGCCCCGTAGACGCGCTTGTGGGCCGTGCCGCGCAGGAACCGGGCCCACCAGGTCCCGCGCTCGTGCTTCAGATCCCAGTAGCGGAGCTTCCGGCCGCTCGGCAGGACGACCTCCATGTCCTCGCCCCGGCTCTTGATGATGAGGCTCGTCATCTGGTCCCAGAGGCGGACGATCCGGGGATTGGAGAGGCGGAAGTCGGCCACGGCCTGCTTCGACTCGGCCTCGGTCATCTCGATACCGGCCCAGAGCTTGGCGACCTTCTGGAACTTCTGCCACCCGGTGCCGTACCCGAGGGCCAGCACCCGGCACTTGGCTAGCGCGTAGAGCTGCTTGTCCTCCTGCTTCAGGGGGCCGCCGGTCCAGCCCATCGTAGCGCGGGCGTGGGCCTCGTAGGGCGACTGGCCGCCGCGGACGCGCTCGAGGAAATCCTGATCCCCGGAGAGCCAGGCCAGCACTCGCGGCTCGATCTGGGCGAAGTCCACGATGGCCAGCTTGTGACCGGGGGCCGCGATAAAACACCGGCGCAGGTCGCAGTCGTAGATCGGATCGCGGGGCAGGTTCTGCATGTTCACCCGCGCGTCGCCGGACCAGCGCCCGGTGATCCCGGCCCCGAAGTACTTCAGCGCGTAGGGCATCGTCCCGTTCGGGCGGATGCGGTCCCGGATCGCCTCGTACTTGGCCAGGAACATGTTCGAGCGGCGCCAGTCGCGCATGGCGGCCACGACCGGGTGATCGGCGCCGTAGCGGTCCTCCCATTCGGCGCACTCGTCGCTGTCCATCGCCATGCTGGCCGGCGCCTCGATGCCCTCGCGGCGGCAGTACTCTCTAAGGGCGTTCGGGGATAGCGGCTTGTCGTCGGCAGCCCAGGGAATCTTCTGCTCGGCCTCCCAGCGCACCCGGTCCAGGGCCTTGATAGACTGCTGCAACCGGTCGCGGTCCACGGTGACGCCGTGGAAGCCCCACATGCCGGTCAAAAAGGACAGCTGCTGCTCGGCGGCCGGCCATTGCGGGCTGAAGTGGGTCCAAAGCTCCAGGCAGAGCCAGGCGTCGTTCAGAGCGTACTCCTTCACCTTTTGGGCGACCGGGCCGCTGTGTTCCACGTCCGCCCAGTGCTTGCCCTTCATGAACGCGCGGACCTCTTTGCTGACCTGCTGCCCCAGGAGCGCCGCCGAGGCGTCCTTGAGGTTGCGGGCGCAGCCCAGGAAGGCGGCGAGATCGGCCGTGCAGTGCCAGGAGGCAGGCCCCCCGCTATCGATCTTGCCGTCGCGAAGGAGCCGCAGGAACACGAGCGAATCGAAATTGGCGTGGTGCGACACCCAGCGGGCGCCGTCGATCCGATCCCACGGGGCCTCGGCCGGCGGGCCAACATAGCGGGTGCCATCGTCACCCACGATGGAGACCAGGTACGCCTCGAAGCGCGGATCGGCGCAGTAGTGCCAGACGCCCATCGTCTCGACGCTGTAGTCGCGGTCGTAGAACGTTTCGAAATCGAGCGAGTAGGTCTTCATGCTCCCCTCCTCTGCTTCAGAAGGTTCACGAGGGCCTCGCCGTGGCAGCGTTTCGGGTAGCAGTGGCAGACCAGCACCTTGCCGCGGAGTTCCTCGATCCGCTTCAACAGCGAGGGCTTGTGCGGCAGGTAGTGCTTTTCGAAGCTGTCGCAGACGGCATCCCGGTCCCCGTCCTCGTCCAGGACGAAGGGATTGCCGTACCGGCTGGTGCGGTCGATCGGAAAGGCCAGCTCGGAGCGCTCGGCCCACAGGATCAGGTTCTTGTCGGCCTGGGCATTGGCCAGAACCGTCTTGCCCGCCTGCACCGCTTTCTGGCGCTCGCGTTCATCGTCCCGCCAATCCGTATCGGGCCGGCGGGCCACCTCGCGGCGGGCGTCCTGCATGGTCAGCTTGCCGGCCTTGACCTTCTCGAAGACATCCGGGGCGGCGGCCCGCATTTTGACCGCCTGGTTGACGTAGGTGCGGTTAGTGTGGAAAGCCTCGGCGGCTTTGGTGGCGGCCTTGGCGTCGTCGGGTTTCTTTGGGTCAGGCAATTTTTTGCCTGGCGCACCCGAGTGTTGAGCGATGGCCGCTTCGCGGTTCCGTTTCGCCTTTTCCTGCGCCACTTGGGCAGAGATGGCCTTGAGCAGGTCCTCCGCCTCGGCCGCGATGCAGGCCCACTGCGAGGAATACAGGTTCCGGCGCTTGTTGGACCGCAGGACCAACAGGATTGCCTCCGTGTCGGTGCCCCGGAATTCCCTCGTCGGGTATTTGACGCCAAGCTGCTTACAGGCGAGGTGCCGGTTCCAGCCGTCCAGGATGTCGCCCTGGTAGAGCACAACCGGTTGCTGGGTGTCGTAGCCGTTCTGCCGGATGTCCTCGGTCAGGCGGGCCAGATCCTCTTCCTTGGCCTCGGGGAACACGTTGAATCGGTGCTTCTTCATGGTGGATTTCCTTTCATGCGGTGGCGACTTTGCAAAGAAACGGGAACACCTGCTGGGGCTCTTCGGCGGTCTTGGCGGCGGCGATGAAGTGGTTCCAGTACGGCCAGCCATCGCCCTGAAGGGCGGCGAACTCATGGCCCGCTTCGGGCCGGACGGGCCGCTTCATGCGGTGGATGTGAACGACGACCCACACGTTGCGGCGGTTCTTCATGTTCCCCAGCACGAGCCAGTGCCGGTACTCGGGATTGAAGACCTGGTAGTTGGTAAACAACCGCGAAGCATCCAGCGGGAACTTCCGCAGGTACTCATACGCCTCGCGCGAAACGATGTGGCTCTCGTGGCAGGCCCCGGCCGCCGACCGCCAGCGGAGCATGGGCTTCAAGGGGCTTTCCTTCTGACAGTGGATCCATGAATCCGCCTCTCCGCATTGGGGCGGCTCCTGGCCCTCGCCGCGGGTCATGATGGCCGCTTCGAGAGAGCCCTCGACCACGGCAATGGAAAGGTTGAAGCGATTCTGGAAATCGATGGGATCGTCGCCGGCGGGCTGAAGCAGACAGCGCGAGAGGATGTCCGCCCGGTGCTCCCGCCGCTCAATGACTCCCACCGGATGGATGTTGAGAAGGCGCCAGCTTTCCTTGCGGGTGTCCTTGCTGGTGGGCTCGGCTTCCAGTTCGCAGACCGACCAGACCCGGACGTCGGGGTCCCCTACCCTCAACGGGTAGATGCGGATAAGGCCGTACTCCCGGCTCAAGGCAATGGCGCACATTGTGGCCCGCCCGTCTCGACAACGGTTCGGGGCGCCCATGCCCAGAATGACGGCCTTGGTCTGCATACCCGTTCTTCTTGCGCGATCGCCCCCGCCACGGCGTTTATTGGGCTGATCCGTTCGCTGGCGTCAGCCAGGGCCAGCACAGCGGGGGGAGAGTCGCTATCCTTTGAGCACGTCCTCGACGAAGGCCCGAAACGCCTCCCCGGTCTTCCCGGCCTGGCGGAGCTTCGGGACCCAGACCATGTTCGTGCCGCGCTTCTCGCGGACGGTGGTCAGGGTGAACTTGCCGGTGTGGAGCCCCTCACGCAGCGCGAACTTCCGGGCGCTGATGAGGATCTTCCCGGCGCTGGTGAACGCCGCGCCGGCCATCTTCCACATCGCCAGGGCGTAGTTGACGCCCTCGCAGGGGTAGATGAACTGCCCGGACTCGTCGTTCGCGGGCTCGCGGACGAACGCCAGCCCCTCGGCGATGTACCGGGCGCTCGGGCGCTCGTCGCCCGGCCCCCAGTCCAACGTCATGCCTTCCTTGAGGGCCTGCTCGCGCGACTCCCACCGCCGGGGCATCGCCTCACTGCCGAATTCCAGGTCCTCCTCGATGCAGACGTGGATATGCGCCACCACGATCTCCATCGGCTCGCCCGGCTTCGCCAGGACGATCTCGCCATTGAACACCACCGTCCCGGCGTCGAACTGCTCCGAGAGGCCGCCCACGGCCTGGACCACGTTCAGACGCGGGACCATGATCATGGACCGGTGCAGCTCGCCGCTGACGTCGCCCGCGACGGGCGGGGCGGCCACGGCCACCGCGGCGGTGTCTTCACGCGCCACGACCGCCGGGACCTGCTTGTCACTGACTTCGGCGCCCTGCTCCTGGGCGGGGGCCGGCTTACTGAATGTCATCGTTGCCATCTGCTTTCTCCTATTTGGCTTTTGCCAGGTATTCGACTTCCTCGCCGGGGACCACGACCCCGGCCTCCTGCAACAACTGCGTGAGCTTGCGTTTCGCTGCCGCGCCGCCTCCTTTCTCTTGGTGTTCCGCCACGATCTTTTCGAGTTGGGGCAGGCTGATCGTGCAGGCCTGCAAATAGTCGAGTTGGCTGATGCCAAGCCGGCCCTCGATCGCGGTCCAAGCCTCGACCACGTCGCGCACCGTGCGCTTGCCGGTACGGAACCGCAGCTCGTAGCCGGGGATCTCCGCGCCACCCTTCACCATCTGCATCGCGTGCATCCGGACGCTTTCGGCCCACTTCTCCAGGACCGGGGCCAGCCGCAGCGCGACGGCCATCTGGCGCGGGTCGGTGATGCTGGACGGGTGGAACTCGCTCGGGATCGGCAGCGCGTCCTCGGCGTAGCCCTTGTAGACGGTCAGGGCCTTCTCCCGGAGCGCCGGGCACTCGATGTGCGCCCCGCAGAAGCGGCAGTTGTCCGGCTCGGGTCGGAACGGGGCCGCCGGGTTCTCGGCGTTCAAAATGACCGTGTGGATCGCGTCGTAGAGGCGCTGGCCGTCCGCCTGGCGGCTGAACCGGGCCACGGACACGACATCGCAGCGCGGCTGCAGGAAGTGGACCGTGACGTGCTCCACGCCGCACTCGGTCATGGCGCCCAGGGCATAAGCGAACCCCTGTAGGTTCTGTTCGGCGTCGTCCACCTTGACGCGGCCGAACTTGAAGTCCACGACATGGGCGTGGTTGTCGCCGGTCATGACGATCAAATCAGCGGTGCCGAAGGTCAGGCCAGCCACGTCCAGGCGCTGCTCGCGGTGGACGCTGATCCCGCCCTCGATCAGGGGCCGCACATAGTCGAGGCAGAGCTGGACACACTGGACCTGTTCCTCGCCCAAGCCGGACAAGTCGCCGGTCTCGCAGGCACGATGCAGGGCGGTCCCCTCCTCCGCCGCGGCGCTGGTCTCGCCGGTCGGCTGCCAGTGCGGGCAGATGGCCTTGTTCTTGAGGCTGCTGGGTGAATGCTTGGCGTGGTCACTCATGGGCTGGTTCTCCTGTGTGTTGTTGTTTCAGATCTTCGAGGCGGGACTTCAGAATCAGGAAAATGGCGTGGGCGGCACCGGCTTCGTCACCGGCCCAGACGACATGCACGTCGTGGAAATAGTCCAGCTCGCGCCAGCGCTTGAAGACCAACTCGCAATGGACCCGGCCGCTGGTGAAGCGGCTGTAATCGAAGCGGATGATGTCGTGGAAGGTGGCCTCGACCACGTAATAGATGCGACTCATGCCCGCGGCCCGGGCCCGCTTGATCTTTTCGAGCTCGCGGCGGAAACGGTCCCGGATTACCACGGATTCGATGAAATCGGCCAGGGACTTCCGTTCCACGGCGAACAGCGTCTCGTCCCCGGCCCAGGCGTAGTCGAAGACCGGCACCGTGCCCTGCACGATCCGGACCGGCTCGATCAGGCCGGTGAAGTCGAGGGGGCGCTGCTCGCGGGTGTCGATGCGAAGGTTCATGAATTCCTCCCGGCCAGAGCAAACAGGTCAGCGCGGCGAATAAGCAGAAAGCCCGGGAGTATCTCGACCTGGGTGATCCGGCCTTCCGCAACCAGGCGGTAAACTGTGTTCCTGCAAACGCCGAGAAGCTTGGCGGCCTTGAGCTTGCTGCAGAACAACGGCCCGTTGTCCGGTTCGGTGTCGGCGCCTGAAAGGATGCGGTCGATCTTGGCCTGAATATCAGGCGGGGCCTGTAAGAACTTCAGTAGGCGGTCATTAGGATTGATGGAATGCAGCCCTGTTTGTCCGTGCGAACCCCTGTTGTTGCCTGGCGCCATGTGCAATGCTCCGTTTCCCGGCATGGCGTCACAAAACGTGTGCTCGCGAGCACAAATCGTGTGTTCGCAAAAAAAATCCCGCTACGGTTGGAACCGCAGCGGGAATTCGCGAAAAGGCGAGACTATGAAATGGACCAGGCTATTCCGTCGGCGGGGAAGCACTGGAAATGGCCGGCTTGGTGGCCACGGCGTGAACGCCCTCCCTTCGGCCATAAGGCGGCAGAAGGCGCACGTATGTGCCGTTCAATGTGGGCCGCAAAGCCGTGCGCCGCTTGAGTTGCCCGTTGGCTGCCATCCCGATACTGGCGGAGATCCTCACAAAGGCGATCTATGGCCGCGCGCACGCGCTTGGCCGCCTTATCAGCAGGATTTGACCCGACCCGGAAATGAAGCCGACGGAAATCACGGATATCATTGACCTTTTCCCAGGCAAGCTTCTTCTCGCGGGGAGAATCAGACGATTCAATGGTCGCGAAAGCGCGCCGTTCTTCGATATCGAGGCGTATTTCAATTTCCCTGTCGTCTTTGCCGAGATTCAGTTCCTGGATGACCGCGTCTGAATCAAGGGGGACGGGCTCGGAGCTGTGTTGGTCAACGACTTCGGACAAGCCGCACTCACGACGAAGAAAGACAAGACTCTTGGCCTCAAGCTCCAAGGCATGAATCGGCGGAGCACCGGCCTGGCGCAATAAATACGCGACGTAGAACATGCCGCGGTTCTTCCCGATACCAGGGACATCCACCCCATCGAAGATGACCCGCCACATGTTCAGACCACGATGAACTGCATATCGGGCATGAGTGACTGGGGCCGAAGGTGCAGGCTGAGGGCTAGATGAAACGGAGGGAGAAGAACCGCCAAATGCCGCGGTAATTTTAACAGTATCAAGACGCCACAGCTGGACATCTTTCAAGGTGAGAAGAATATCCTCCACGTCATAATCGACTTCATCCGTTGCGTAGGCCAGGAACCGATCGCCGCGACGGTCCACGTCCAGGCGAATCCGGGTTTCCGGGGCCGGGTATGAATGCGTGATCTCGCCGATGCACTTGACCAGGAATGGTTTCAGCTTCTTGAAGTGTTCCCCAAGGGCGACTTGCCAATCCACCAGACAGAGTTTTACCTCGCCGTACGTGGAAAGAAGCTCGGGGATATCTTCATTCATCGCGCAGAACTCCCAAACTATCCTTGATGAATCCCCGCCGGCGCAACCACTCCTCCAAAACAGCAGAGTCCCCATCCCGCGCATAGCTCATGGTATTTCCGGCGTGAACGGTGACCGTCTCCTTCCGCGTATGGTCCTTCACGCGATAACGGAACTTCGCGTAACGCACCGAATGCGCTTTTGTGTCCGTCAATAGCCGCTTCTTGTCACGGTGATACTGCAACAGGTCACAGTCTTTCTCGGCCCGCCAGATATGCTCGACGCCGGGGTGGGCCAGTGACGAGAAGCAAATCTCCACGGGCACGATTTCCGCCAGGCCCTCCACGTCCTCGCAATTGAACAGATGCAGGCACTCTCCAAGCAGGGGGTCCAACTGGACAATCTTGGCGCGAGAATCGAATACATTGGATGAGGACAGCAACAACTCGGCGAAAACAACCCGGTAGTGGGAGTGGTCTTTCTTGCGGTTGGTGTTCAGCCGCAGATCCCCGTATTGCTTATGATAGACAATGGCGTCGTATTCCTCCGGCTTGAATACATGGCTGGTCTGCTGGCCCTCGTCATCAATGGACGGATGGCGCTCCACCTGGCCGGGATAACGCACGAGGAACCAGATCTCCTTCTCATAGTCGTACATGACCACGTTGGTCCCCTTCCCCAACCCTTGGGATGCAAAGTACTCGGACAGGCGATCCCGGAAGGCAGCCAGTTGCTTGTCCGTGGGTTTCTTGTATTTCCCCAGGACATTTCTCGTGGGCGGGTAGTAATAGTATGAAGAGCGGCCATGAATCTTGGCCCGGGCATAGCTTTGTTCCAAAAGGCTCTTGTTGCGAGGCCAGTCGTGAAGCCATGCCTTCATGGCCAGATCGGCGCAGGTCAGGCCGTCAGGACGGAAATTCAGCCGCAACCCTTGGAAAGCGGCTTCACTTTGAATCTTATCCCAGCCGGTCGTATTGCCGAGCATGCTCACATGGAAGAGCACGTCATCCAGCTCGTGCGGGATGTCGCCCTCCATGCAGACATCTCGTATGGCGTCATACGGCATGGGATCCTCGGCCGGATGGCGCGGCAGGGACAGTTTCCGGGCGGTCAAATAATCAGGAAACTTCCCCAAAACATGGCAAAGAAGCTCTGGATTCAGGCGCCGAAGCGCCGGAACGGTCGAAAAACAGCGTTTTTTCGTGGGCACAGTTCACCCCATTGGTAAAAAAGTTTTCCAAAAGGCACAAGGCGGAGGCCAAAGCTGGGGAGTGACAATACGCTAAGATGAGAAGGGTGTAAACCTGGCCCAAGGAGAAAATGTTACAGCCTGCCTGTAAGGATGTTGCGACATGGCAGAACAGGCCAAACTTACCCGACATTTACCGGTATGAGGGTCATGGTGTCATTGCCGAAAATATCAATGACTTTGACCGCGATGGTGTAGCGGCCGGGTTTCTCGTAGGTGTGGGCGGCGGTGGTCAGCTCCAGGTTGCGATCTTTGCGCGTGCGGAAGCTTTGCCACTCGTTCTCGAAGATGTACGCGCCCGTCCAGCGCTCTTCGAATTCGAGAAACTCGCCTGTGTCCGCCGTGCCGGGCAGGGCGCCCTCCACGCCGAGATTCTTCGCCACCTTGATGACCTCTTTCCGGCTCTGGTAGTCGAAATCCACGGCCCAATAGTCCACCCAATCGGTCCAATGCTTGGTCAGGTTCTCGCGCGTGACGACGCCCTGTTTATCTTTGCTGACCTTGATGAGCCGGCCCTGCTCACAGACGACCTCGCTTTTGCCTTCCTTCAGATCGGCGGCGATGGCGGCCACGAGCCCCTGCGTGTAATAGACCGAGAAATCCGTAAGCTCAACCGCGAGGCGCAGTTTGTTCTTTGAGTCGTACCGGGGCGTGGCCTCGATGTAGCTCACATCGTGGAAGCGAACCTGGCCTTTTTCGACTGCCCGCTTGTCGAATACTTCCGGCGGGATAGCTTTCGGGACAAGGTCTATGCCCTTCTGCTTCGCCTCGTCCAGCGAGGCCGGGAACAGGCCCATCTCGAATTCGAACGCGAGCACATCCACCCGCGACGCCCCGCGCTTGCGGCATTCGGTGACGACTTCCTCGACGAACAGGCGGCCCACCGGCAGATTGATCGGGCCGACAACCACCAGCCGCCCGGCCAGTTTGCCGTGGAAGAAGCCCGCTTCCGGCAACGGCTCGGCACGATAGGCTTTCAGGATCAGTTCGCGGAACTCCTTTTCCTTCTTTGCCAGCGCCTGCTCTTTCTTCTTGCCGGTCAGGCGCGTGGAGACATTCAGATACGCCTGCCGCTCATACCGGCCGAGATTCAACACTTCGAACGCCCGGAATGGTTTGCCCGCTGCCTTCAACTCGCGCTGGACCTGGATCAGCCGCTTGCGGGTTGTGTGGATACCGAACTTGCCGAGATCCGTCGCGATCCATTTGCGCCCGAGCTTTTCGGCCACAGCGGCGGTGATTCCTCCGCCACAGAAAAAGTCCGCCACCAAATCATCTTCGCCGCTGCACGCTCTCACGATGCGGTCGAGCAATGCCCAAGGCTTTTCTGTCGGATAACCAACTCGCCTGATTCCATCCACCGGGAATCTCTGGGCGATTGCCATTTCCCACCACGATTCTGGGATCTTGCCTTCGGGCAATGCGTAGGAGTCGCCACGAAATCCTGAACCTTCCAATCCGCCTTTGAAGTTATCGGAAGTCTTCTCGGAGTGCTCAACTCTGATTTCTTCGTCCTTGAAGATCCATTTGTCCTTCGAGCGAGTGAACCAGTAGATGGTGTTGTGTTTGCGATTGAATTGCTGCATTCCAGGCGAGCCCGGCCCGGTGAACGCCCAGATGATTTCGTTGCGGATGTTATCTTTTCCAAAGACTTCATCCATTGCCATGCGGATAAACCCAGTTACCCGCCAATCACAATGGACAAAGATGCTGCCCTCGCTGTGCATCAAATCGCGCATGAGGATGAGGCGTTCGTAGATCATGGCGATGAAAGAGTCGGCGCCGCGGCCCCAGGTGTCGCGATAGGCGATTTGTTCGAGGAGGTTGGGTTCCTTGTGGAACGTTTCGCCGCCGATCTCGATGTCCATGGAGAAGTCGGCGCCCACGTCGAAGGGCGGGTCAATGTAGATGAGCTTGAGGCCGCCGGCGTCCTCGATCTGGCGGCGGAGCGCGCCGCTCTTGAGCGAGGAGAGGATCAGCTTGTTGTCGCCCCAGATGAGCTTGTTGGTCCAGCCTTTGAGCTGCCGTCCGCCGGTGTCAAGACCGAGCTCCTCGTCGTCACGCTCTTCCTTGCGCGGCTCGTCAATGTGTTCGAGGGTCTGAAACGGGAGAATGGTGGTGCAGACCTCGCGGGACTTGCCGTTCCAGACGAGTTCGACCTCGCGCTTGTCCTCGAAGAGCAGGAACCGGTATTTCTCCGGCAGGGGCTTGCCGGCCTCGATCAGCTTGATCAGGTCGCGTTTCTCCGCGTCGGAGAGCTCGTATTTTTCTGATTCGTAACGCGGCATGACTCACGCCTTCTTGCGGGGTTTCTTAGCCGCGGCCACCGGCTTGATCCTCTTCGCCGACTGCGTCAGCGACAGGTAGTTCTCGCGGGTGATCACCGGGCGACCGCTCTTCTTCTCCAACTCGCGGCGGGCATTACCGGCAACCGTGCCGCCCGCGCGGGCGGCGTGTTGGCTTTCCGGGAAGCCCTGGGCATCGCGGGTACGGGTGATTTCCGTGCTGGCGGCTTCGCCCAGCATGGAGAAAATGAGTTCGAGATCGGTCATGTGATCCCGCAGGTTCTCGCGTTTGAGGCGTTTGAACTCGGCGTATTGGCTGGGGGTCATGCCGAAGGTGGCCTGGGAGATTTCGGCGGTGAGGATGGCGTACTCGACCCGTTCTTTCACGCCGCGTTTTTTCCATTCATCGGTCAGTTCATCGCGGATGGCGATGGAGCGCATCCGCTTCTCGATCCAGTCGTCGGAGTACCCCTTGGCCTTGTACAGGGCGCGGGTGCGCTTGGTGGCCAGCTCCGGGTCCTCTATTTCCTGGATGCGTTCGTAGCCGACCCTGGCCAGCCAGCGTTTGAACGGCTCGGCCTTGGGACTGGGGATGGACTGGATGAGGCGGAAAAGCCCTTCGGTGTTGGCACAGTTAAGACTCTGGGGCCCGCCGGGAGTGGCAATGGCAAGGGGGGTGGCAATTTGCCCCCACCCTTTGGCCAGTTCCGGATCGCGGCGGCGCATGTCCTTGATATAGCCTTGCGGGTCAACCGAATCGGTCAACGCGGCAACGATATCCGCGATAACGAACCACCATTCGTTGTTATGAATGGTACGTCGAACTTCTTTCCGCTGGAACAAGGCAATACGAGTTTCGGGCTTCTGGACGGCATCGCTCATGCCTCATTCTCCTTGTAATCGGTGAAGCTCGCCGAGAGGGCCGCAAAAGTCGTCGGCTGGTGTTGCTCGAAGCCCGCCTCGTCCACAAAAACAAAGTCGTAGCGCCGGCCGTTTTCCTCTGCCGCCGTGGCATCGGCGCACCATTGCTTCAGCCGGGCCATTTTCTGCGGCAGGTCGAGCTCCTCGCGGCCCTTGGTTTCGACAATCCACACGACGCCATCGGTGGTGCGGACAATGAAGTCGGGGGTATAAGTCGAAAGGTCGCCGTCAGCCTTCACGTAGTCGAGCTTGAAGCCGACCGCCAGGTAGTTCTTGGCAAAAGCGGCCACGTCGGGCGCGGCTTCGAGAAAGCCGGCGAACTTCAGCTCCAATCCGCCGGCGTGCGGTTCCCCGACGATACGGGTGAACAGGGACTTCCTGGGGACAAGGAACCCGCGGGGTTCGGTACGAAACGGACGCATGTCGCGCAGGCGAATCCGGTCCTCGATGCGCGTAGCGCCGCTCTGTTGAATGGTGAGGGCATTGATGGCGGTCTTGAAGGTGTCGTACAGAATCTTGCCGGCATCCGGCTCGGACAAATTGCGAAGCACGACAGGGTCTTCGAGGTTTACGGGTGAGGGGCTGAACAGATGCTCACGCATGAAGACCTTCACTTTGCCGTAGAGCACATCATACCCACCGACCAGGCGGAGATCTTTAAGGAGTTGGCGGGCAAAGAACCCGACCACGGAGCGATAGTCGGCTGGGCCGGACCCATCGAGCAGGATGGTGTGGTCTATTTCGGAATCGAGCATGCGCTTGAAAACGATCTCGCGCGTCTCCTCTGGCGTAAAAGGCTTGAGGGGCACCCTTTTATTACCGAAAGAAGCCGGATCGAGTGCGTCGAGGTCTTTGAAATCGCGGTGATAACGCCGCGTGAGCTTCGGCAGAGGGATATCCAGCGCGGCGATATCCTTCTCGGGGTTCTGGAGATCCACCTCGACAATCAAGGAATCCCGAGGGCCGGGGCCGTCCCCCATCGGGCGGTGTTCGAAGGTAACGCCTTCGGTTTGTATGGACTCGACGAATTCCATGAAAGCAGGGGTACCCATGACCGAGACGGTTTCCCGGGTGTCGGTGCCGAAATACATACGGCGCAGCCCGCGGCCGATAGTCTGTTCGGGGAGGATATCGCTCGCCGCGCTGAAAGCGCGCAGGCCGACCACGGTGGTGACGTTCCGCACGTCCCAACCTTCCTTGAGCATGAGAACCGAGACAATGGCCTTATAGGGGCTTCCCCATGTGTCAATGGAATTGGCGGCGGCGCGAAGGATTTCGAGCTCCTCCTTGTTCTTGCCGGATGCGGATTCCGAGATCTCTCCGTTGTTTTTCGTGTGAATGACCAACACCGCGCCCTGTAATTCCGGGCATATTTTCTCAAGATAGGCGCCGACCTCGTCGCAGTTGCGGGTGTCATCCACCATCACGAAGAGCACGGCCTTCTTTCCCAGAGGCTCATGCTCGGCGTAACTCTTCTTCCACTCCTCGATGCCGAGGGCCAAATAGTCGGCGTATTTCTCCGTGAAGATGGCGCTTTTGTGCTCATGGAGCTTGGCCCGGCTGGCGGCGTCCGGCAGGACGGGATGTTTAACGACGTTCTGATGGATCGCCTCGACCAAGGGGTAGTCCGAAACGGTTTGAACGAATATCGCGCCGTTATCGTGACGGGGCGTGGCCGTCACGTCGAGTTGAAGCGCCAGGCGCTTGTCCTTTTGCAGCATCCGATGATGGATATCCTGAATGGACTTAAACCAGGCCATCTTCGGGTTGTGAATGTGGTGCGCCTCGTCGTTGAATACAGCCAGTTCCTCGATATCGCGGACAATTTCGCCCAGGTCGGTCTTGCTATCGGTTGTCTTGCCTGCCGGCTTGGGGCCGAAAGGCATGAGAAAGTAATCACGCAGGTCTTCGTCTTCGATCGAAGGCTCGCCGATGTCGCCGAGAAAGACGCGGTGAATATTGGTCAGGAAGATATTCCCCGAATGGCGGACTACGCGCACGTCGTCTTGAATGTGCAGAGTAACCTGAAAATCATCGCGCCAGTTGCGGCCCTCATGGCCATTGGCGGGCAGCACAGGGTCATTGAAAAAGATACGCAGCCCATCGAAATCGGCGCGCAAGCGATCAAGGACAATGATATTCGGGGCGATGACAAGGAAGTTGCGCGAAAGTGCGGAATCCGGTTCGTAGAGCTTATGGAAATAGCTCCAGGCGAGAAGCAGCGACAGCACCTTGGTTTTACCGGCGCCCGTGGCCATTTTCAATACGTAACGAGGCCATTCTTCATCGAACATCCCGGACGACACAGCGCCCGATGCGTCGAACCGGAGCAGATCGAACTTATCGCGGACATGGCGAACGTCATGGAGCCAAATGACGGTTTCAACGGCCTCGCGTTGGGCGAAGTAATAGCGGAAAGAGGTAAGCGACCCATCGGCGGCTTCAAGCAGGTGATTCGTTTCAAACCACCAACGAAGCAGAGCCACGGATGTAGGCGCCGCTCCTGGGTAGCCGTCGTTGCGCCACGTAAAAACCTCGTTACGGACTTTGGCCACAAGGGGGGGTAGCAGCTTCTCATAGGCTGTGCTGCGCAACGCCTCATCGGCCGGGAACCAACGTTGACCCGGAACAAGAGGTTCATACGGCGAAACAGGGAACTCTGGATGAAGAGACATGGTGTCTATTTACAATTTACCAGGGACGGGACCAATACATTTTACAGGGAAACGTATCGAATCCATCCAAAATCCCTTGTCATTTCTGGCCGCCAAACCATTTTCCCCGTATTGCCACTGGAATAGCTATACGGAAATAGCGTCATGAGTTATTTCCACGGCCGGAAATGGAGCCCTGTTTAGCCAGACACCAGCTTGGCCAGTTCCAAGGCACGTTTGGAATCTTGAGCCCATGCCCGGGCCGATGTGTTCGACAGGATATCGATCAATTGCTCCCTAGGCGTTTTCTCGCCATTGGTCAGCAATCTGGGCATGGCAGCCTGCAGCGCCCGCTTGAAGTCCTCCCGGCCCGGCCGGAAGTAGTGCTTCAAGACGACATCCACCGTGGTGTGGCCGGTCACGCGCCGGACCAGCTCCATGGGCAGGCCGGCGGTCAGGGCCAGGGTAATGAACGTGGTGCGGAACGAATGCCAGCCGCGGAGGCTGCCCCGCTTCATGCGCTGGCCGCTGCCGTTACTGTAGAGGGTGCCACGCACGACCGCCGGCACCGGGGGGCCCTTCCGGCGGACCACGGCGGCCTGAAGCAGCGATTCGATCTTGTTCAGGCAGATCGATACCGCGCCACTGCTGATGCCGGTCTCGGCGGCGACTTGGGTAACGGTCTTGCCGGCCGTGTAGGCCAGGAACACGGCCTTGAACCGCTCGCGCTTGGCCGCCGGCATGGCCGTGGACTCGATGGCCTTGATCCCATTCTCGCGTAGTTCCTCGGGAGGGAGAGAAGGAAGGGGCTTTTTCTTCTCGTCCTCGTCATCGTCCTCATCGTCCGGGTCTTCCTCGATGAACCCCGCGGCCATCAGGAGGCGCTTCAGGCGGGAATTCAGAACGTCCGGCCTGTCCTTGTAGAGCCGGGCCGCTTCAGGGAAGACGTACTCACCCCCACCCTTGCCCTTGCCTTGGTCCAGGCGCGACAGTTCATCCCGCAACAAGGGCATGATTGGGATCTCGACCGTGTCGCCGGTCTTGGAGGTCTTCACGGTCAGGAACCCGCCCTTGAGATCCACGCTGGACCACTTGAGCAAGGCGCAGTCCCCGCGGCGCATGGCCGTGCACAGGGCGGTCACGATCAGGGGGCGCATGAGATCATCGTCCTTGGCCGCCTCGAGGATCGCCGCGATTTCTTCCGGGGTGAAGGGCTGGCGGTGGACGATGTCCTCGACCTTGTCGGGTGTCTTCGCCAGGTACTTTCGGTATGCCTCGGCGCCAGGTTCCAAATGGAAAAAGACAGACCGCAGCAATCCTTTCGCCCTATTCCAGGTACGCGCCGAGACGCCGCGCTTCTCTTCCGAATCCATGAAAGCCTGGACATGAGCCGCAGATACATCGGTCATTTCCTTGTCCGATGGATAGCGGCCGTGAAGAAAAGTGACAAAGCTATTCAAGAGGCCGCGGCCGTAGCGGACGAATAGATCACTTGGTTTGCGCTTGCGGGGCAGCGTAGCCCAAGCTTCCGCCAGACCGGAAAGCGGCATGGAACTGTAGCGCTCGTCCGTCTTGATCTCCACGAGCCGCTCGATCATTTTCTCGGCGCCGGCCTTCTCCTGCGCTTCCGCGCGCAATTGTTTTTCCACCGTCTGGGCGCGGCCCTTGGAAAGGACAAAAGCGCGACTCCGCGGCTTCCCCATGACCTCCACTTTCGTGGAAATGATCCGGCGCCGGCCTCTCACCATGAAGCTGGCATACCAGTACTTGCTGGCCAATTCGCCGTTCGGAAGTCGTCTGACCTGGACCGACATGAATCCTTACCCCCTCATGGGACACTCATGAACACAGGTGAACATATAGCGCAAACGAGGGGGGAGAAGCAAGCTCAACTAGCACAAGTTTTCGCACAAGTCTGGACAGAAAAAAATCGGCGATTCGTTAAAATCGCCGATTTTCCCCAGTAAAACTGGTCGGGGCGAGGGGATTTGAACCCCTGACCTTTTGCACCCCAAGCAAACGCGCTACCAGGCTGCGCTACGCCCCGACTCCTCGCTCTATTCAACATTCTCCGCCAAACATCCCGCCTGCACCCCAAGTCCCGACTCTCGGAGGTCGGGACGCTACCAGGCTGCGTGATTTGCCTTCATGCAGTTGTTCAGCAAGCCAAGCCGAGACGCTAGCACGCGGCCCGGGGCCGGTCAAATCCGCTTTTCCACCCACGGAACCGTTCTTGATTCGCGGGAGGGCGTCGGGTAGGTTGCCCGCGATGAGCAAGGGAGAAAAGGGCATGAAGCATCCAGCGTCGCACGAGTGCACGGGAACAGCCTCGGAATACTGCCTGTGCCGGGCGGCGACCGGCCTGCTCTCGCTGTACTCGGGCGGGCCCGAGGACCGCGCGGACAGCCTGCTGGGCTCCTATCCCAACACGACCAACATCGAGGAGGGCCTTCGCATCCTCGTCGACGTCATGCTGCCCGGGCGCATGTCCCAGGCGGAAATCCAGGCGGAGGAACTGGGCCTGTTCCTCGTCCGCCGCCTCGGCGAGGCCTGGCGCCTGCTGCGGCCCGAGGTGGAGAGGGCCATCCCCTTCCGCTGGATGGGCCAGGCCGCCCGCATGGAGGGCGCCCCGAAGCCCGTGGACCCCCACGAGGAATCCGGCCGCGTGATGCAGTCCTTCGTCGAGCGGTTGGGCGAGATCCGGAAACTGCTGGTGGAAGACATCCGGGCCGCGTACGACGGCGACCCGGCGGCGCTGACCTATGCCGAGGTCCAATTGGCGTACCCCGGACTGCTGGCGATCGCCTCGCACCGCCTGGCGCACGAGTTCTACAAGCTCCACGTGCCCATCGTACCGCGCGTGATGAGCGAGTGGACGCACTCGCAGACGGGCGTGGACATCCATCCCGGCGCGGAGATCGGGCACGGTTTCTTCATCGACCACGCGACCGGCGTGGTCATCGGCGAAACGACCCACATCGGCCACCACGTCAAGCTGTACCAGGGCGTCACGCTGGGGGCGCGCAGCTTCTCGCTCGACGCGCAGGGCCAGCCGGTCAAGCACGTGAAGCGGCATCCGACGGTAGAGGACGACGTGGTGATCTACGCGCACGCGACGATCCTCGGCGGCGACACGGTCATCGGCCGGGGCTCGACGATCGGGGCCAACGTGTTCCTGATGGAGAGCGTGCCGCCCAAGAGCTTCGTGACCAGCAAGCACGCCGAACTCCACATCAAGCGGGGCAACGAGAACGCCTGACGCCGCGGCCCGCGACCATGACCCGGATCCTGGCTATTCTCCTCGGCACGCAATTCCTCTACTCCATCAGCGACTTCATGGGGCGCGCGTACATGGCGCGCTACGGCTTCAGGGTCGCGGCGTTCTGGAGCGGCTGGTTCCTGGCCTACCTGGTCATCCGCCAGGTCGCCATGGTCGGCCAGCTCTATCTCTTCGCCCACGTGCCGCTCGGCAAGAGCATGGCGCTGCTGGGGGCCGTGTCCATCGTGATCAGCAACCTGCTGGGCTGGCTGTTCCTCGGCGAGGTGCTGTCCCTGTACGGGTACCTCGGGGTGTTCCTGGCCATGACGGCCATCCTGGTCATGACCTTGCGCTGAAGTGCCAGCCTCGATCAGCCGCTGACGCCCAGCAGGCGTAGGAACCGGCGCAGGATGGTTTCCTTCTTGAGGGTCTCCGCCACGTTCGCCGGGCCCAGGGATTTCAGCTGCTCCAGCGCCGCGAGGTTGGCCTCCGCGCGATGCGCCACGATCCGGGCCAGCGCCTCCGGCACTTCCGGGCGCACGGCCAGCAGCCGCGTGAACGCCTCGCGCGAAATCAGCAGCATCTCCGTCTCGCCGGGCGAGACCAGCGTCGCCGTGCGCGGGAGACCCGTGACGAGGCTCATCTCCCCGAACAGCGAGCCGGGGCCCAGGTCAAACTCGTTCGCCTGCCGCAGGTCGCTGTACTCCACCCGGCCACGGACGGTTCCGCGCACTAGCACGTAGCACGATTCCCCGGGATCGCCCTGCCGGAAAATGGTTTCGCCGGCCGTGAATCGGACACGGCGGATCGAGGGCGAAATCCCGGCCAGGTCCGTTTCCGACAATAAGGCCTGGCCTTTTTCATCCACGAGCAGCTTGCCGATGAAATCGCTGCGCAGCAGGTCCCGCGCGGTGTCGCGGACATCCTCGCTCTCGGGCGGCATGCGGCGCTGGCGATAGACGACGGCCATGAAATCGTTGAGCAGCTTGTCGCTCATCGGGAACGGGATCTCAATGCCGCGGCGCTTAAAGCGGTACCAGATCATCCGCATCACGTCACCCTCGACGGCGGTGCGGTCGTAGAACTGGTTTGTCCAGAAACGCAGCCGGTAGTTGATGCCGAAATCCTTGTACTCGACGAGATAGGCCGACGGCGCCGGTTCGCGCAGGACCTCCGGGATCGCCCGCGCGGATTCCAGCAGCGCCTCGATCACCTCGCCGGGTGCATCCGAGTAGCTAGCCCCCACGTTGACCGCGTGCCGCCGGAGCGGCGTGGGCCGGGTCATGTTGTGGATGACAGAGGAGGCGACGACCCCGTTGGGGATGACCATGATATGGCCGGCCACCGTGCGCAAACGGGTCTCGCGCCAGTTGGTCTCGATGACCTCTCCTTCCGTATCGCCGATCGCGACCCAGTCACCGGGCAGGACGGATCCGACCACATGCAGGGACATGCCGCCCAGGAGGTTGCCCAGCACGCCCTGCAGGGCGAAGCCGACCACCGCCGTCACTAGCGCCGTGGAGGCCAGGAGCGGAGAGATGTTGACGCCGAGCTGGTACTTCAGCACGGCAAAGGCGGCCAGCAGGAGGGCCAGGCCACGGATGATGTTGCGCATGAGCCGCGGCACGCGAAACGCCCGGCCGGCCAGGCGGCCCGCGTGCAGAACGATCAGCTCGATCGCGCCGAGGACCAGCACCACGACCCAGAACGTCAGCCAGGCGGACACATGTTTCGGGTGGCCCTGCAACCAGGCCAAGGCCTCGCCATTCCGCTTCAGCAGCCACAGGAGCACATGCGTGGCCACGAGCACGATGAGCGGCCGGAGCAGGAGGATCCGCCAGGAAGGCGTCTCGTCCTGTTCCCCCGCGCCGGCGCGCCGGCGCCACCCGCTCGTCAGGACCACGGCCAGCAGGTACAGGCCCAGCAGGACGACTCCTTCCAGGAAGGCCGGCAGCAGGGCGTGATTCACAATTCCACCTCCATGCCGTCCTGGGCCAGGCCCGCCCCCGGATACGCCACCAGGAGCCGGCGCTGGATGCGGTCCAACTGCTCATCCCGGCCGTCCGGCGCGTGGTGAATCACCAGGAGTTGCCCCGCCTGCACGTCACGGGCCACCTCGACGGCGTCCTCCCACGTACTGTGTCCCCAGCCCTTGAAGGCCGGATACGTCGCGCGGCTGTAGTGCCCGTCGAAGAGCAGCAGCCGACAGGGCCCGGGTTGGCGGCACAAATCGAGAAACATCCGTTTTTCATCCGGGCTGGAAAGATCCCATTCGATATCCGTCGCAAAAACGAGCGAGGCGCCCGTCGACGGTTCGTCCAGTCGGTACGCCACGCAGCCGCCGGGGTGATGCACCGGGCAGGACCGGAGTTGCAGCCCGCCGAACTGTTCGGGAATCGGCTCGAAGCGAAGGCCGGCCTGCACCCGCTCCATCTGGATCGGCCAGAACGGCTGCTTCATGAGCTGGGACAGGATCTGTTCCGCCCTCTGCCCGCCGGCATCGGGCGCCGCCACGCGCAGGGTCACGCCCTTGACGTAGAGAAGCGGAAACGAAGGCCAGCCGACCACGTGGTCGAGGTGGAAGTGCGTGAGCAACACCATCACCTCGGCGGGCGGATGCTCCGCGAAGCGCGCTCCCAGCGGCCGGATCCCGGTCCCGGCGTCCAGGAAAAGCGTTTCCCCCGCCTGCCCTTGCACCAGGATGCACGTCGTCTCGCCGCCGTATCGCATGAATCCCGGCTGGGCGGCGCTGCTGGTTCCCCGGGCTCCCCCGATCGTGATTTTCATGTCACCCCTTCTCCGTCAGGTTCCACACGCCGGCCCAGTCGGCCGGCGGGGCCGCCTGGTACAGGCGGCAGCGCCCGGCGTACGCTTGCGAGGCGGGGTCCTCCGCCTGTCGTTCAAACAGGGGAAGGGCCTCCGCGAATTTTCCTTCGAAAAAGAGGCGCAGCGCGCGCCCGAAGTCGGCGTGCCATTCCGGCCGTGTCTCGCCGGGCAGGCCGGTGGGCTCAAAGACAGCCACGGGCTGCTTGCGGCCGACCACGGTCAAGCGCGCCAACGGACGCCCCGCGAACGCGCCCGCGGTTTTTTCCCAGGTGGACTCGGAGACCATGAAGTAGGTGCCGAACGCCTTGTTCGCGCCCTCGAGCCGCGAGGCCAGGTTGGCGGCGTCGCCGAGGACGGTGTAGTTGAACCGGTCGCGGGAGCCCATGTTGCCGACCGTCACGTCGCCGGTATGGATGCCGATGCGCATCTTGACCACGGCGCCGTACTTCTCCTGCCACTCCGCGCGGCGCTCCGCCAGCCGCCGCTGGCACCGGAGCGCGGCCCGGCAGGCGCGCGCGGCGTGGTCGGGCTGCGCCACCGGCGCGTTCCAGAACGCGACGATCGCGTCGCCGATAAACTTGTCGAGGTACCCGCCCTCCTCCTTGATGATCTCGCCCATCTCCGACAGGTACTCGTTGAGCAGGCCGATGAGCTGGGTCGGGTCGAGCCGCTCGGAGAAGGAGGAGAATTTCTCGATGTCGGAGAAGAAGATCGTCAGCTCGCGCTTCTCGCCGCCGAGCGACAGCCGCGACGGGTCGGCGAGGAGCTGGTCGATCACCGTCTCGCCCAGGTAGAACTTGAAGGCGGACTTGATGAACGCCTTCTGCCGGCCCTCGGTGGCGTAGTTCACCACGACGGCGCCGACCACGGCGAGCAGCACGGCGACCTCGCCCACGGCCACCGGCCACCAAATCCCCACCCGGTACGTCGCCAGCCCCGCGAGCGGCGGGAGGGGCAGGAAAACCACAAAGGCCGCGACGTTCTGCCATGCCTTCCGGCCGAGGGTCACGGCGATGCCGCTCAACAGGGCCAGCAGGAGCGTGGCCAGCCACACCACGCCGGGCCGGGCGTCGCGCACGAACTGCGCGGCGAGCAAGTTGTCCAGCATCGTCGTGTGAATCTCCACGCCGGGATAGACGCGGCTGATCGGCGTGGGCCGCAGGTCGAGCAGAGCGGGGGCGCTGAAGCCGAAAAAGACATAGGCATCCCGGAACTCTTCCGGCTTCACGACGGGCTCGCCGCCCTCGCGCAGGCGAAGTTCCGACTGGATGATCGAGGCCGCGCTGAACGAGGGATGCGTGCCGGATCGCCCGATGTAACGCAGCGTCGCACGGCCGCGCCGGTCGATGGGGATGCGCCGGTCGCCCACCTTCAACCAGCCCGGCTCCAGTCGCACGGCCACTTCGGTCCCGGCCGCCTTCTGGTCGGCCAGCCACGCGGCCAGGCCCAGCGACGGAACGGCCCTCCCGTCGAACACCCGGAAGAGCGCGGCCCGCCGGAACACGCCGTCCGGGTCCGGCTGGTCGGACACGTTGCCCCAGGCCACCCCGGGTTGGATCAACTCCGGCACGGGAAAAGCGGCGCGGACCACCCGCCCCGTAAAGGCGCGCCGCCCGGCCCGCCAGTCTTTCAAGCCCTGGAATTCCGGCCACGGCGGCGGCGCCCCTTCCGGCCATTCGGCGGCGTCACCCGCCGTCTCGCCGCCGATGTACAGCGCGGCAACATAGGCGCGCGTCCGGCCGATGGCGGCCCCGAACGTTTCGTCGTCGCTCACGCCGTAAAACGACGGCTCGGTGAAGATCACGTCGAAGGCCACGGCCCGGGCTCCGGCCCGGCCGCAGAAATCCAGCAGCGCGGAGTACAGCTCGCGGGGCCACGGCCAGGAGAGCCCCATCTCCTTCTTGCCCCAGTCCAGGCTGGCCTGGTCGAGCAGGATGACCTTGATCCGCGGCGTTTCCGGGCTCGGCTGCTTGAGCCAGAGCACGCGCCAGCGCCACGCGATGTTCTCCAGCGGATCGAGCTTGCCCCAGCGCCAGAGGCCAATGGCCGCCAGCGCGGCGGCCAGGCCGACCAGGAGGCCATAAAGAAGCTTCTTCCGCATGATGACTACGTCGGGTTGCTGTTCAGTGAACGTTGGTCATCCCGAGCGGAGCGAGGGATCTCCAGCGTTATGAAAAGGCCGGAGTTCCCTCACTTCGTTCGGGATGACCCCTGATGCGATCCGTCTCCTGTTGGACATTCGCTAGATACCCTGCATCGCCCGCTCAAACCGGGCCTGGCGCGCGGCCGGCTCGGTCCGTTCCGGCGCGGAGCCGATCCACCCCCGTATGTCGCGGACGCGGTCTTCCGGGTCCGGGTGGGTCTTGGCGAAGTCCAGCCCGCCGGGCTTCAACTTCCTCTCCATCTGCTCGAGCATGTCGACGAGGGCCTGCGGATCGTAGCCGACCTGCTCCAGGATCTTCACGGCGCCCTTGTCCGCGTCGCGCTCCTGGCCGCGGGCGTAGCCGCTGTTCATCAGGGTGCCCGTGATGTCGGTGATGCTGCCCTCGAAGGCGGTGGTCAGTTCCGCCAGGTCCTCGCTGCCGAAGGTCTTGGCGCTTTCCACGGCGAGGATGGTGAGGGCGGACGTCAAGCGGCCCTGCTTGATCGCCTTGAGCCCGTGCTGGTTCTGCACGTGCCCGATCTCGTGGGCCAGCACGGAAGCCAGCGCGTCCTCGGTCCGGCAGCAGCGCAACATGCCCCGCGTGACCAGGATCAGCCCGCCGGGCGCCGCGAAGGCGTTGATCTCGTCGCTATCGAGGATCATGAAGTGGTACCCGCCGAAGGTCTCGGGTCTGGTCGAGGCCAGGGCCAGGCTCTGGCCCAGCAGGTTCAGGTAGCGGTGCGCGGCGTCGTTGGAGTACGGTTCGTACTTCGTCAGGATCGTCGCGGCCACGGCGCGGCCGATGTAGTACTCCTGCTCGGGGGTGATGTCCTCGAAGGTCTTGGCCACGGCGGCCGTGGTCCGCGTGAGCGAGGCCGCCTCGTTGGTGGTCATGGTTCCCGTGGCCACGCCCACCGCGGCGCCGAGTTCGCCGGCGACCTCGAGGGTTTTGCAGCCAGCCAGGCCGATCGCCGCCGCCGCCAGGATCAGCAGGAAGAGCTGCTTCATCGCTCACCTCCCGTCGAACTCTTCACGCCGCCCGCGCGGAGAAACGCCGTGAGTTCCTCCATCGAGTACCGGGTCTTCTCCATCCAGTTCACCCAGCTGAAATCGACTTCGGGGTTCTGCTGCTTGAACTCCGCCTCGACCTCCTTGTTGAAGCCCTTGCCGGCCAGCGCCAGTTCCTCGCCCGAGGTCCGGGTCTGGACATCCTCGCTGCCGGACGCCAGCACGATCTTCTTCTTCGTCAGCGCGGACGAGTGCATCCAGCCTTTCGGGGCGCCGGCCGCCTGGACCTCCATCCAGTCGCCGCGCTGCTGGAGCACGTCCACGCGGGCCCCGTAATTCACCGTGGCCAGCACCTGCCCCAGGTACGACGGCGTGGCGCGGATTTGTCCGGCCTTGATCTGCACGCTCATCTCGGTCCCGGCCCACGCCGCCGGCGCCAGGGCCAGCAGGGCCGCGATCCCGATCATCGCTCGCATGTTCATGGCATTCTCCCTTGTAAGCTTCCAATCATTAGACGTTGTGTGGCCCGGGTTTATTTAGTTTCTTCCGGCTCGATGGCGCCGGTTTTCCGGCGTATTTCCAGGAATAAATCCGCAATACGGGCCGCCAGGTCGGGCCGGCCGGCCTTTTCCGCCGCCGCCAGGGCCGGCTCGATGCACTTCAGGGCCGCCACGGTATCCCCCTGCCCGAACAGGCTGCGGGCGGCCCGGTAGTACCGATCCGCCGATTCCGCGGGCTGGCCGGCCTGGCCCCAGGCCTCGCCCGCACGGCGAAGCACCGCGGCGATTTCGTGCGGCGGGCGTCCGGCCTTCCGATAACCCGCCGCTTCCCTGTCGAGCCACGAGGCGGCCACGGCGGGTTGTCCCGTCATCCACGTAATCCGGGCCTGCAGGCCGGCGGCCCGGCCGTTCAGCAAGGCATCGCCCTTCCGTTCCAAGTCCTTCTCGATCGAAGCCAACACGCGGAACGCGCGCGGGGCATCGTTCCCGTCCGCGGCGAGCTGGGCTTCGAGCAGGGCGGCCTGGATCCAGAGCGCGCCGTTCCGGTCGCGATCCAGCCGCGCCCGGGACTCCTCGACCAGGGCCGCGGCCTCCTCCCCCTGTCCGAGGTTCCGCGCGGCGCCGGCCTCGAGGAGGATGACTTCGGCGGTATTCTGCCGGGCGCGTTCCAACTCCGCGCGCGCCTCGCGCAGCAGCGGCCGGGCCGCCTCGTCGCGGCCCAGCGCGACGAGGCAGGCGGCAAGGTTGTAGGCGTTGTTGCCGATCTCGCGGGCGTCGTCGGCCGCGCGGGCCCTGTCCAGCGCGCGGCGGTACAATTGCTCGGCCTGCCCGTACGCGCCGTGCCGGAAGGACACCTGCGCCGAGGACGCGTAGCGCTGCAGGTCGGGATCGACCGGGCGGGCGGGCTTCGGCGGGGAGGAACAGCCGGCGGCCAGCAGGCCCGCGGCCAGCCACAGAACCGAGCGCCTCATGGCGACACCTCCACGCCGAGCACGCCGGAGACGGGCACCCGCGCCGTCGGCTCGTCGGCCTCCATATACTTGCGCAGGAGCCAGTGCCGCTGGAGGCCCTCGATCAGGACCTCGGATTCGCGCAGGGTTTCGCGGCCCTGGAGCACCAGGCCCGGCACGTCGCCGCTCTCGTCGCGGATCGTTTCGCTGACCTGCTCGAAATTCTCCAGGATCTGCTGAACCTGCTGAAGCGTGGCGTCGATCTTGCCCGTGATCTGGCGTAACTCGTTGGCCAGGGCCGGATCGCGCAGGAGCTGGCCGGCGGTGCCCTCCCCCTTGACCAAGCCCTCGGTAATCGCGTTGAGATGGGCGAGCAACTGCTGCAGGTTGCCATCCGGTCGGTGCAGTTCCTCGGCGACCTTGGTGTATTCCTCCACGGCCTTCTGCATCGCCTGGATAGCGGGCACGGTGTTCTCGCGAATCTGCTGGACCACGTCCTGGACCATGGCCATCAATTCCGTGTCCTTCTCGCAGGCCAGCACGCCGCCGTCCTCCAGCGGCGCGGCGGAACCCTTGGTGATCTCCACGAACGCGTCGCCGGCGACGCCGAATTTCTTCTTGGCGATCGCCTTGGAATCCGTGCGAACGAACCGGATGAAATTGCCGCGGATGGTGATCTCGCCGGTCATGCCGCCGGCTTCGTCCACGCTGATGGACTCCACGGCGCCGACCAGGGCGCCCAGGATGCGGACCTCGGCTCCCTTCTGGAGATCGAACGACCCCTCCGGCGGGAACGTCAGGGTCAGGGTATGGACCTCCTCGAACCACCGCTGGGCATTGCCGGCCAGGATGATGCCGGCGATCACGAGGACGAGCGTCAGGAGGACGAACCCGCCCGTGATCTCGTTGACGTAGCGGAACTTGAAGGGCTTGGCCATGCTTACGTCCTTTCCACCGGCGCCCACCGTTCGCCGGCCATCTCGACCACCCGCGCCGGCTCGAACTCCTTCACGATATTCCGGTCGCCGGCGTCCTGCAACCAGATTACCGCCGCGCCGCGGTCGGAAGCCGCGCGCACCGCGCGAACCAGCGCGGCCGCCTTGTCCGGAGGCGCGTCGCGCAGCGGGCGCTCCAGCACGAGCAGGTCCCGCCGGCCCACCAGGGCCCGGATCCAGTCCGCCACCCGCAGGTCGCGCGACGGGACCCGGGCCGGCCGCGCGCGGGGGATGTCCTGGAGGCCGAAGGAGCGAGCCAGCGCCAAGGCCTCCGCGTCAATCTCCGCCTCCGGCCGGGGCGTGAAGTGGCGCTGGACCAGCGTGATGTTTTCGTCCACGTCCAGGTTGCTCACCCAAAGAGGCCGCTCGTAGATGCGTCCGATCCGGGCCCGGGCGGCGACGGCGCGGTCCGGGCCGACGCGGGACCAATCGTGACCTTCAAACAGCACCCGCCCCTCGTCGGGTTCGGCCAGACCCAGGGCCAGATCGCCGAACACGCCGCGGTGCGCCAGGGGTTCGAGAAGGACGAGAAGGCGCTCGCCCGGCCGCAGGGAGAACGTCACGTCCTCCAGGCCGTCCTCGTACTCCGCGCCCGATTTCACGCGGACTGATTCGAACTGCAGTATGATCCGGTCTTCCATTCCCCGCTCACAAGTAGGTCACCACCGACACCAGGGCCGAGACGATGAACAAGGCTATCGTCGAGCGCACCACGGCCCGCGTGGCGGCCTGGGGCACCTCCGTGACCGCCGTGTGTACGCTCAAGCCCTCGATGCAGCAGATCGCGCCGGTCGTCAGGCCGGGGAGGATGGTCTTGATGAAGAGGTTCCCTGCGTCGGCGGGCCGGATGGCCCGGAACACGCTGTTCACGAAGAGGTCCACCGGCCCGGGATTGGCCTGGAGCACCCAGCCGCTGACGTAGCCGCTGACGAACGACACCAGGATGAAGACGACGGTGAGGCAGAAGATCGAGATCGCGGCGCCCACGGCGCGGGGCACGACGAGGTAGGTGAACGGGTCGAGCCCCTGCCCGTCCAGCAGGTACACCTCGCCCGCGATCTTCATGTTGCCCAGTTCCGTCGCGATGGCCGTGCCGCTGCGGCCGATGATGACGAAGTTGACCAGCAGCGGACCCACCTCGCGGATCACGACCATCACCAGGACCGGACCGAGGAACGCCGTCTGGCCGACCTTGGCCAGCCAGACCTGGGCCTGGACGACGATCGAGAGCCCGACGGCGACGGCCAGGAGGGATACGAACCGGGTGGCCTCGAAGCCGGTGAAGAGAACCTGCCGGGCCAGGACATTACGGGAAGTGCGGGGCCAGGTGCCGGGCTTGCAGGCCACGCGGAGAATGCCCCAAACCGCGGCGGTCACCGTGACCGCCGAGCGCGCCTTGGCCACGGCAAATGCCCCGATCTTTGTCAGCGCCTTCATGAAGGCATGCGACTCCGGCGGGTCAGAATCTCCCAAAAGCGCGCCGCCTCGCCAAGAACTAAACGGCCGGGAGGCTTGCTCAATGGCCAGGGCGCTTGATGGTGATGATGCGGCTCTTCCGCTCGGGCGAGAGGTACTCGGGGGGAAGCTCGATCCGCGTGGTGGCGATCATGTCCTCGCGGTTCGGGGGCGGCGCCGGGGGCGGCGGGGGCGGCGCGATGCGCTGGGCGTCGACCTGCGGCCGGACGGGCTGTACGACGCGGAGTACCTTGCGTCAGGACGGACCGGGGATATGGGTTGCC
>JAGNIJ010000041.1 GCA_018001225.1 Kiritimatiellia bacterium
TTCTTTCGGAACTGCAGGCGGCGTCGGCACCCGAGTTACGGCACGACTCGTCCACGAACGGATTGAGCCAGAGATTCCGGGCCCGTCGCGCGGCGGGGCTCTAGGACTCGGATCTCATGGCGGGCGAACCGAACAACGGCGGGACGGGCAGAACGGAAGCGTACCGCTATCGACTGCCGCTCGGTTCCACCCTGGCGCATTTCCGCATCTTGCGCCCGCTGGGCGTCGGCGAATTCGGCGAGGTCTACCTGGCCGAGGACGTCGAAACCCGGAAACGGAGCGCCCTCCGGATCATCCCGGAGGAAATCGCGGGGTTGCCTCAAACCGCGGCGGCGCTGCGGGAGCTCGTGAGCTTGAGCGAAAAGCTCGATCACCCGAACATCCGGCTGATCCGCGAAATGGGGACGGACCAGGGGCTGATGTACCTGGCCATGGATTTCATCGAGGGGCCGCGCGGCGAACCCCGGGCGCTGCGGGACGAAATACGGGACGGCGGGGGCCGGATCCGGGACGAGCGGAAGGTGAGGCACGTGGCCCTCCAGATCTGCGCGGCACTGGAGCACGCGCACCGGTCGGGTGTCGTGCACGGCTACCTGCATCCCGCCGACATCCTCATCGGGTCTCTCGATGCCCAGCGAACCGTACACCGGCGGCTGGGCTCGGCCGCGGAGGCGGCATCCGACCTGGATGCGCTGGAAGTGCACGTCTCCGATTTCGGCATCATGCCGCTTCGCGAGGTGCTGCCCGTCGCCCTGAAGAGCGACGCCTACACCAGCCCCGAGGAAAAGGCCGGCCAGGTCACCCCGCAGACCGATTTCTATGCCTTCGGCGTGATCCTTTACCAGATGCTCACGGGCGGGCGCCCGGGCGCGACGTTTGTGCCGCCCTCGCGCTACGGGGTGTCCAAGGTCTGGGACCCGATCACGGAACGATGCCTGGAGCCGGACCCGGCGGACCGGTATCCCGATGCCGTGGCGCTGCGGCGCGACGTGGAGAAAGCCGTCACGAACCTCGGGTTGCGCCGGATGCTGATCGCCCTGGTCCTGCTGGCGCTGGCCGGCGTGGCGGCGTGGCAGGGGTACCGGGTCTGGCAGAAGGTGCAGGCCGCGATCGAGCGGCGCGCCGAGGAGCGGCGCCTGGCGGCGGAGCGGCAGGCGGAGGCCGAGTCGCTGCTCGCGCAGGCCCGCGACCTGTTCTCGTTGCGCAAGATCGCGCAAGCCGACGTGCTCACGCGGCGCGCGCTGGACCTGGTTCCCGGCCTGCCGGAGGCGCTGGCCCTGCAGAAGGAGCTGGAGCGGGCGGGGGACATGGCCCAGGCGGAACTGGCCCGCGTGGACGGGGCCGCCAGGTTGGAGCGGCTGCGCAGCGAGGGGACCGAGCCGGCCGAAAAGCAGGCCCTCGAAAAGGCCCTGGCGGTCTTCGCCCGCGCGGAGGCGCTGTTGGCGGCCCCGGATTACGCGGCGGCCAAGGAGGCGTTCCGGGAGGCCGTGGCCGAGTGCGATCACGGGCTTCAACTTGTGGAGAACCGCCAGGCGGCCCTGAAGAGCAGGAAACGGGCGGAACAGGCGCGCTGGAATGCGAAGCGCCATAGCGCCGAACGGGATGCGCCCGAGTTATGGGCCAACGCGGAGGATCGCTTCAGCGCCGCGGCCCGGTCGATGGAATCCGGCGTCTTCCTGGACGCCGTCAAGGACTGGTCGGCCGCCATCCAGGTGTACGGGCAGGCCGAGCAGATCGGGCTGGCGGCACTGCGCGTCCGCGCCGAGGAAGCCCGCTCGGTGCAGGCCCAGGAGGAGGAGCGGCAGATGCGCCTGCGCTGGCCGGGCCTGCCGGACGGGTACCGCGTAATCGGGCAGGAGACCGATGCCGCCAGCGGCCTGCCGAAGATCATCGAGCACAAGAAGACCGGGTATCGCCTGCTGCTGATCCCGGCCGGCCCGTTCTCGCTCGGCAGTCCCGCGGGGGTGGGCGCGGCGGAGGAGCATCCCGCCCGCCGGATCGAGCTGGGCGATTACTGGATCGGCGAGTCGGAGGTGACCGTGGAGCAGTACACGGGTTTCCTCGTGGAAAACGGCAACCAGACCGAAGCCGGCGTGACGTGGGTGAACATGGGGCCGGCGATCAAGTTAAGCATGGTGGACGGGCAATTCATGCCGGATCCCGGCTTCGAGGAGCATCCCGTGGTCGAGGTCTCGTGGTATGGGGCCCGCGCGTTCGCGGAATGGATCGGCGGCGATCTGCCGACCGAGGCGCAGTGGGAGAAGGCCGCCGAAGGAGGGCGGGAAACCCTGTGGCCGTGGGGCGATACATGGGACTGGACCCGGGCCAACACGGCCGAGCGGCTGGGCGGGCGCGCCGAGTTCAAAAGCTTCGAGGAATGGCTGGCTTGGTGGGAGCCCTACCAGCGCGATATCCTGGCGAAACGGAAGGGCGCCTACGCGGAGACCACGCGCCCCGTTCGGCGCTTCGAGCCCAATGGCTACGGCCTCTTCGATATGGCCGGCAATGTCCTCGAGTGGTGCCTGGACTACTACCTGCCGGACGCCTACCGGAACCTGCAGGACGGGCAGCAGGATCCGCCGCCCGTGCCGCAGGGCTCGCCGGAAAAAGTGACATACTGGCGGGGCGGCGAGAAGTTCGAGGAGACGGCGGAGTGCCGCGTGGTGCGGGGGGGGAGTTGGGGGTACATGGGGCAATACGCGCGCTGCGCCTTCCGGTTCAAGGCCTTGTCCACCGGACGTTATTCGGACGGCGGGTTCCGGGTGGTCGTCCGGCTCCGGACCGCGCCCTGAACCGCTTTTCGCGCGGACGCTTTAGGCTTGTCAAGAATCCGGGCACCCCCTATAGTGCGCGGCCTTGGAAGGTTTGGAAGGAGTCGATTATGGCGATGGCTTGCGAAATATGCGGGAAGGGCATCCGGACGGGAAACCGGATCGTGCGGCATGGATTGTCCAAGAAGAAGGGCGGCATCGGCCTGCATACCACGGCCGTCACGGGCCGGCGGTTCCTGCCGAACCTCCAGCGGCTGCGCGTCCGCGAAAACGGCGGCGTCAAGACCCGCCGTGTCTGCACCTCGTGCATCAAGGCCGGCCGGATCGTCAAGGCCTGACCTGTCCCCAGGGAAACAGGAGCCCGACCCGGCGCGGTCGGGCTTTTGCTTTTTTCGGCGGGCTTGCAATCAGCGACGGAGTCGGCAGAATGAACTGAACCGAGAACGCGGGAGGACGGCATGAGCGCAGAAACGGGACAGAGCAAAGCACAGTTGACCCACGACGGGCGGACCGTGGAACTGCCGGTCTTGTCCGATAACCTCGGCCAGCGCGCCATCGACATCCGAAACCTGCGGAAGGACACCGGCCTGACGTCCTACGACCCGGGATTCGCCAACACCGTGAGCTGCCGCAGCGGCGTGAGCTACGTGGACGGCGAGGCCGGCCGCCTGGTCTACCGCGGCTACTCCGTCGAGGACCTGGCCGAGAACTGCACCTTCATCGAAGTCGCCTACCTGCTGATCCACGACCGGTTGCCGACCCGGCCGCAGCTCGAGCAGTTCAGCGTCCTCATGAACCGACACTCGATGATCCACGAGGACATGATCACCTTTTTCGAGAAGTATCCCGAGCACGCCCATCCCATGGCCGTGCTCTCGGCCATGGTGGTCTCGCTCTCCAGCTTCTACCCGGAACTGGAGGAGACGGAAGCCGAGGAACTGGACATCACGGCGACCCGCCTGCTCTCCAAGCTGCGTACCATCGCCGCGTTCTCCTACAAGAAATCCATCGGCGAGCCGTTCGTCTACCCCAGCTACAAGTTGAGCTACTGCGCCAACTTCCTGAACATGATGTTCTCTTCGCCCGTCCGCGACTACCCCATGGACCCCATGCTGGTCCGGGTCATGAACCAGATGCTGATCCTGCACGCGGACCACGACCAGAACTGCAGCACCTCCACCGTCCGCCTCGTCGGCAGCGCGCGGGTCAATCTCTACGCCTGCATCTCCGCCGGCATCTGCGCCCTCTGGGGCCCGCTCCACGGCGGCGCCAACCAGGAGGTGATCGAGATGCTCGAGCGGATCCGCCTGCAGGGCGGCAACGTGGACGCGGTGATCGAGCAGGCCAAGGACAAGTCGAAGGGCTTCCGGTTGAGCGGATTCGGGCACCGGATCTACAAGACCTACGATCCGCGCGCCCGCATTGCCAAGCGCATGTGCAAGGAGGTGCTCGACAAGCTGGGCGTCCAGGACCCGTTGCTCGACATCGCCATGCGGCTGGAGGAGAAGGCGCTCGCCGACTCGTTCTTCATCGAGCGCAAGCTCTACCCGAACGTGGATTTCTACACGGGCATCATCTACCGCGCCATGGGCTTCCCGACGGACATGTACACCGTGCTCTTCGCCCTCGGCCGGTTGCCGGGCTGGATCAGCCAGTGGCTGGAGATGACACGGGACCCGGAACAGAAGATCTGGCGGCCCCGCCAGCTTTACACGGGCCAGAACAACCTGCCCTTCGTGCCCATCGACAAGCGGTAGCCCCGGGAGCGACCATGGACCAGCCCGCCCCCCGCAAGCCGCGCCGGCACGAGAAGGTGGAGATCGCCTTCCTCGAGGCCGTCCACAAGCGGTGCGGGCACAACCGCCACGTCTGGGAGGCCCTCGGCGACCTGTACACCCGGACCGGCCGGTTCGAGGAAGGCCTGGCGATGGATCTCCGCATGGCCGGCGTGTATCCCGCCGATCCGATGGTCCTCTACAACCTCGCCTGCAGCTACGCGCTGACCGCCCGCCCCGACGAGGCCCTGCTGACCCTGGAGCGCGCCGTGCGCGCCGGGTACCACGACGCCGACTGGATGGGCCGCGACCGGGATCTGAAATCGCTGCACGCCGATCCCCGCTTCCGCGCCCTGCTGCGGAAGGTGCGCGCCGGCCGGGGCGCGGCCGCGGACGGGCCCTAACGGGTTTTCCAATGGTTGGAAAAACCGGCCGCCTTTTGTCCAATCCCTGGAAACGGGGAGTTTCTTGCGCCGGCCGCCTTCCGCGCTTATAGTGAGCGGGATTCCGGCGCGAAAGGAAAACCATGAACCTGACTCTGGCGGCCAATACCCTGCGCGGGCTGGCGATGGACGGCGTACAGAAGGCGAATTCCGGCCATCCGGGCATGCCCCTCGGCGCGGCGGACATGGCGGCCGTCCTGTTCCTGAAATTCCTGAAGCACAATCCCGCGCATCCCGACTGGCCGGACCGCGACCGCTACGTCCAGTCCGCCGGCCACGGCTCCATGCTGCTCTACGGGCTGCTCCACCTATCCGGGTACGACGTCACGATGGAGGATCTGCAGAGCTTCCGCCAATGGGACAGCCGCACGCCGGGCCATCCGGAATACGGCCTGACGCCGGGCGTGGAAACTACGACCGGCCCGCTCGGGCAGGGCTGCGGCAACGCCGTGGGCATGGCGCTGGCCGAGGCCATGCTCGCCGCGCGGTTCAACCGCGACGGCTTCCCGATCGTGGATCACCGGACGTACGTCATCGCCGGCGACGGCGACCTGATGGAGGGCGTCTCCCACGAGGCCTTCTCGCTGGCCGGCCACCTGGGCCTGCACAAGCTCACCGTGCTCTACGACAGCAACCGCATCACCATCGAGGGCTCCACGGACCTCGCGTACTCCGATGACGTGCGCAAGCGGTTCGAAGGCTATCGTTGGAATGTCCTCGAGGCGGACGGACACGATCCCGCGGCGGTCGAAGCGGCCCTCAACGCCGCCAGGGCGGAAACCCGGCGGCCGACGCTGATCCTCTGCCGGACGCACATCGGCAAGGGCAGCCCGAAGTTCCAGGATTCGGCCGAGTGCCACGGCTCGCCGCTCGGCGAGGAGGAGGTCCGCGCGACGAAGAAGGCGCTCGGCCTGCCCGAGGACAAGCCGTTTTTCATCCCCGACGAGGTTCGCCGCCTCTTCGCCCAGCGGCGCACGGAAGGGGCGGCGCAACAGGTCGCGTGGGAACGGCTCATGGCCGAGTACGCGAAGGCCCACCCGGCCGAGGCCGCCGAGTTCAAGGCGTTCATCGCGGGCGGGCTGCCGGCGAACTTGGCCTCGCGGTGTCCTTCCTTCGACCCAGCCAAGCCCATGGCCACCCGCCAGGCCTCGGGGTCCGTGCTGCAGTCGCTGGCGGAAGCCGTGCCGAACCTGGTCGGCGGCTCGGCCGACCTCGCGCCGAGCACCAACACTTTTCTCAAGAAATATTCCTCCGTCGGGCCTGAAAGTTTCGAGGGCCGCAACCTGCACTTCGGTATCCGCGAGCACGGGATGGGCGCGGTGCTCAACGGCATGGCCCTGCACGGCGGCTGGATCGTCTACGGCGCGACGTTCCTGGTCTTCTCCGACTACATGAAGCCCGCGATCCGCCTCGCCGCCATGAGCCACCTGCCCGTGATCTTCCTGTTCACCCACGACAGCGTCTTCCTCGGCGAGGACGGCCCCACGCACCAGCCGGTCGAGCAACTGGCCGCGCTGCGGGCGATCCCGAAGCTCGCGGTGATCCGGCCCGCCGACCCGGCCGAGACCGCGGAGGCCTGGCGCATAGCGCTCGATCGACGGCAGGCCCCGACCGCGATCGTCCTGAGCCGGCAGGCTGTGCCGCACCTCGACCGGGCGGCGGCCGTTGGCGGCGTCGAGCAGGGGGCCTACGTTCTCTGGCAAAGCGGCGCCGGGGAGCCGGACATCATCCTGATCGGCACGGGCTCGGAGACGGCGGTGGCGCTGGACGCGGGCCGGATTCTCGCGGGCGAGGGGAAGCGGGTCCGCGTGGTCAGTATGCCGTCGTGGGAGCTGTTCGAGCGGCAGCCGGATTCCCTGAAAGAAAGCGTGCTGCCCGCCGCCTGCGCCCGGCGGATCGCCGTCGAGGCCGGTTCGCCGCAGGGCTGGGATCGCTACGTCGGCCCGGCGGGGCGCGTGATCGGGCTGTCCCGGTACGGCGCTTCGGCCCCGTATAAGACCCTCGCCGAGAAATTCGGGTTCACGGCCGCGCAAGTGGCGACCCACGCCCGGGAATTGCTTGGGACGTTGTGAGGTGTTCCACCCAGCCTTGGAGGGCGGCCGGTCCAGGCCGCCACAACGCCGGCGACGGGGGCCCGTCGCCCTCCAAACGTAAAGGAGACTGGAGAAAATGATAGATCTTCATTCGCACACCATCTTTTCCGACGGCTCGCTGACCCCAGAAGAACTCGTCGACCAGGCCTGCGCCGCGGGGCTGACGGCCGTGGCCCTGACGGACCACGACACCACGGCCGGGTTGCCGCGTTTCCTGAAGGCCGCCGAGGGGCGGCCGGTGCGGGCTATACCCGGCGTGGAAATCAGCGCTGACTTTTCGCCGGGCACGATGCACATGCTGGGCTATTTCATCCGGCCGGACGACGCCGTTCTCGAGGAGCGGCTCGCCTGGATCCGCGAGGGCCGCGACAAGCGCAACGCCGAGATCCTGGCCAAGCTCAACGCCCTGGGCTTCGGCATCGAGTGGAACGACGTGGCGAAGCACGCCGGCGCGGACGTCGTGGGGCGGCCGCACTTCGCCCAGGTGCTGCTCGAGCGCGGCATCGTGAAGACGAAGGACGAGGCGTTCGATCAATACCTGGGGAAGGGCAGGGCGGCCTACGCCGAGCGCCGCCGGTTCTCCACCGAGGATTCCATCGCGCTGATCCGCGCCGCGGGCGGCGTGGCCGTGCTCGCGCATCCCTTTACGCTGGGCCTGGACGATGCCCGGCTTCGCGAACTGGTCCAGCGGCTGGCCGGACAGGGGTTGGGCGGGCTCGAGGTCTACTACTCCGAGCATTCCGCCAACCTCCAGCAGGCCTACATGAAATTGGCGCAGGACTTCGGCCTGGTGGCCACGGGCGGCAGCGACTTCCACGGCGCGCTGGCGCCGGACATCAAGCTGGGCAGCGGGTTCGGGGGCCTGCGCGTGCCGGACGAGGTCGTGGAAAAGCTCGAAGCACGCCGGCCGTTGTAGCGGCGCGTCTGCGACGCGCCGGGCGGCTCGCAGAGCCGCCGCTACAGGTAATTTTCCGCGTGCAGCCGGTCCAGGAAGTCGTGCGGATCGGAGAGCGGCGGCGGCTTGTAGTCCGGCTCGTCGTCCACCATGCGTTCCAACTTCTGGCGCTTGATCCAGAAGTACGGAGTTTTCTCCGCCAGGGCGATGATCTTGGCGTGCTTGACGATCCGGTCGTAGGCCCCGACGTACTCGCTGAAGAACATGCCGACGACCGGGGCAAAGTCGTGTGCGGCCAGACGTTCCGTGAAGGCGGCCTTGGTGTTGATGCTCCGCTCCACGTACTCGTCGCGCGCCCGCAGGATGGCCTGGGCCAGGGCCTGGAAATCCGAGTTGTCCGGGTTCAGGGATTGCACCACCAGCCGCAGCACGCGCGCCACCCCCTCGTGCAGGCTGCACAACTGCTCCAGGGTTTCCCGGCAGAATCGCGCCTCCTTGCGGCTCCAGCGGCGGACGGAGATGTCGCAAAGCTCGTCGATGTGGTCGCCGATGCGCTCGATGTCCGCCATGCACCGGTTGAGGTGCTGAATGATGATCGCCTGGCGCCGCGACAGGTACTTCCGGGTCAGCACGCCCAGGTAGTCCTTCATGGACCGCTTGATCTCGTCCACGACGTTCTCGTTGAGCTTGATGGCCTGCACCTTCTTCCGCTCCGGGCGGAACAGGACGTCGATCGTCAGGCTGAAGCTCTCCGCGCAGACCTTCATCACGCGCCGCAGCTCGCAGATGGCCGCGTAGATCGCCTTCTCGGGGAATCTCACAAGCCGGTTGTCGAGAAAACTCGGTTGGGGCACCGGCCGGCGGGAGGGCGTGATGAGCGTGATGAACTTCGCATATAAACCCGGGATGGGGAGCACGATCAGCGCCCTGGTCACCATGACAGCCGTATTGACATTGGCGCTCTGGTGGATGAGGTCCGCCGAAGTCCATTCCGCGAAGCGGATAAAGAGCCGCGCGAACACGATGGCCACGATGCTGCCGAGGACGTTGAACATGAGGTGAGACACGGCGGAACGGCGGGCCTCGATATTGGTTCCGATACTGCCCAGCAGCGCCGTTGCGCAGGTGCCAATGTTGGCGCCCAGGATAATCGGATACACCTGGCTTAAATTGTCAACCACCCCGCTTGTGATCAGCGCGAAGCACATGGCAATGACGGCGCCGCTGCTCTGGATGATCGCCGTAATGGCCGTGGCAAGGCCGACCCCCTTGAGCATGGCGCCCAGGGTATTACCCTGGATCCCCTGGAGGAGCCCTGCAAACACCTCGCGGTGGGGCTTGATGGCATCGCTCATGATGTTCAGGCCCAGGAAAATAATGCCGAATCCCAGGAGCACCGGCCCGAGATTCCTCAAGGAGGCGCTGGGCCCGGCGAATTGGAGGATGAACCCGATGGTGATCAGGAAGAAGCAGTAGTCTCCGAGCCTGAAGGAAACCAGTTGCATGGAAATCGTCGTGCCGATATTGGCTCCCAGCATCGGCGGGACCGACTCGACCAGGGTCATTAAACCCGCGTTGATGAAGCCGACAAACATGACTGTGCTGGCGCTGCTCTGGACGAGCGTGCCGAGGACGGTGCCCAGCAGAAGGCCGGAAAATCGGTTGTGCGTGGCGCTGGAGAGCAGGGTGCGCATGCTGCTGCCCGCGGCCTTGCGCAGGCCGTCCGACATCATGTTCATCCCCTGGATGAACAGCACCAGGCCGCCGAGGATCATCGCGGTCAGGAAGAAGATATCCCGGCCCTCGAGCGCCTTGACGGTTACTTCCGCAGCTTGGGCAGCATCCATGGTTTTGGCTCCTAACCGAAACCGAACAAAGTGCGACGAAACCCCGCTCTTGTCACTTAAAAAATGGCGCCCGGACGGCGGACATGTTACACCCCTGTCCGGTCGCCCCATGATAGCGCCCCGAACAGAACCGGTCCCGGAACCTGAATTCGAACTCCGGCCCGTCGTGGACGGGTTTTTTCGCCCCGGCGGGGGCCTGGAGCGGGCCTGCGCGGGCGAGCCGTTTCCCTACGAGCCGCGCCCCCAGCAGCGCGAGATGGCCCTCGCGGCCGCGGAGGCCATCGAAACGTCCCGGCACCTCGCCGTGGAGGCGGGGACCGGCGTCGGGAAGAGCTTCGCCTACCTGGTCCCGGCGCTGCAGGCCGCCGTCAGCCGGAATATCCAGGTGGTCGTCTCCACCTACACCATCGCGCTGCAGGAGCAGTTGATCGCCAAGGACCTCCCGTTCCTCCAGCAGCACATGGGCCTGGCGTTCAAGGCCGTGCTGGTCAAGGGGCGGGGGAATTACCTCTGCCTCCGCCGCCTGGCCCGCGCGCGGCGCATGGGCGGCGACCTGTTCGCCGCCGACGGCCAGGACGAGCTGGAGATGATCCGGGCCTGGGCGGACCGCACGGCCGACGGCAGCCTCCAGGACATGAAGCAGCAGCCCTCCGCCGACGTGTGGAGCAGCGTCTGCGCGGAGGTGGGCAACTGCCTCGGGGTCAAGTGCCGCGAGTACCGGAAGTGCTTCTTCATGAAGGCCCGCGCGCAGGTTCGCCACGCCCACCTGCTGGTCGTGAACCATCACCTGCTCTTCTCCGAGCTGGCCCTCCGGGAGCAGGGCGTCAGCTTCCTGCCGGACTACCGCATCGTGGTGCTGGACGAGGCCCACATGACCGAGTCCGTCGCGTCCGAGCACCTCGGCATCCGCCTCTCGCACTTCGCCTTCGAGCACTGGATGCGCAGGCTGTACGTGCCGGAGAAGACCAAGGGCCTGCTGGCCCACCTCCGAGAGGGCGAGGCCGCCAACGGCGTCGTCAAGGTGGGCGAGAACGTGGACGCCTTCTTCGCCGCGGTGCGCCAGTGGGCGGGCCTCTCGGAAAGCAAGTCCCAGCAGGTCGTGACCGGCCCCCTGGACGTGCCCGGCGATCTCATGGACTCGCTCCAGCGGCTGAACGGGGCGCTGCGCACCATCATGGGCCGGCTCGAGGACGAGGAAACCAAGTCGGAGCTCCGGTCCGCCCAGATGCACGGCGTGGAAATGCGCAACATGCTCGATGCCTTCCTGAAGCAGTCGCTGCCGGACCAGGTCTACTGGATCGAGCGCGAGGGGCGGCGGCGCCAGCAGACCGTGCTCTACTCCGCGCCCATCGAGGTCGGGCCGCTCCTGGCGGAGCGGCTCTTCGAGGCCATGGACTGCGTGATCATGACCAGCGCCACGCTGGCCGTTTGCGGCAAGCTCGACTACTTCACCCGGCGCATCGGCGCGGGCGGCTGCGATACGCTTCAACTCGGCTCGCCGTTCGATTACCCGCGCCAGATGCGGATATTCATCCCGAAAGGCCTGCCGGACCCGAACGAGGGGGAACGGTTCGGCGCGGAGGCCGCCCGCGCCATCGTCGAGTATGTCCGGCGCACCGAGGGCCGCGCCTTCGTCCTGTTCACCAGCGCCCAGTTCATGAAGAAGGTCGCCGAACTCTCGCGCGACGCCCTGGAGGCCGCCGGGCTGACGATGCTGGTGCAGGGGACCGGCCTGCCGCGGCACGTGATGCTCGAGCGGTTCCGGCAGGGCGGTGGCGCGGTGCTGTTCGGGCTGGACAGTTTCTGGATGGGCGTCGACGTCCGCGGCGAGGCGCTGGGCAACGTCATCATCACCCGCCTGCCGTTCGCCGTGCCCGACCAGCCGCTCATCAAGGCCCGGATGGACCGGATCCGCGAGAAGGGCGGCGATCCGTTCCGCGACTACTCGCTGCCCGAGGCCATCCTGAAGTTCCGCCAGGGCGTAGGCCGCCTGATCCGGACGCAGACGGACGAGGGGATCATCGTCATCCTCGACAGCCGCATCCTGACCAAGTGGTACGGGAAGATGTTCCTCGCCTCGATCCCCGAGTGCCCGGTGGAGATCGTGGAGGTTTAAAAAAACAACCGCCTCGCACTTTATAAACTGCGAGGCGGTCTTCTTTCTTGCCGGATCAGGGTATGGCCACGCGATAATACACGGCCGACTCCGGCAGGTTCCCCGTGTAGACGTTCACGGGCGGCGTGGCCGGCAGGCCGTTGGTCAGCGCCGTGAAGCCGCCGCCCAGGTTGGTCGAGGCGGACACCGTGTATGTTTTGCCCGTCGCGCTGGCCCAGCGGACGAGGACGGTTCCCGGCCCGGCGAAGGCCAGGGCTTCCGCTCTGAAAACCGAGGCCCCGTTCTTCGGATTCGTGCCGGCGCGGTATTCCTCCAGGTGGCCGGCCCCGTCACCGTCGGGGTCGGCGGCCGAATCGTCGGCGGCAAGGTCCAGTTCGTGCTGCCACTCCCAGGTGTCCGGCATGCCGTCCGCGTCGTCGTCGATCATCGGCGTCTGCGCCAGGAAGAAGTCCCACTGGGCCTGGTTCTTCGTCTTATCCCAGCCGTGGCCCAGTCCGCTGGCCAGCGTTACGAGCTGGTTGGTCTGCCCGTGCGCGGTCATCTCGGTCTGCAGCAGGACGCTGTTCGAGTAGGCCACCGTCCCGTCGCCGGGCGAATGGAGCAGCAGGCCGGGGACGGACGGGGGTGGGGAGGAGACGTCCAGCGGCCAGTAGAAAGTCAGGATAAAGGTGTAGCTCATCAACCCGCCGGAATGCTCGGCAAAGGCCTTGACCCGCCCGTCCAGGCAGGCCGAGACGTAGTAGCTGAAAAATGCGCCGTAGGAATGGCCCGTGGTGAACACGTGGGAAGTGCGCACGTTGTAGTTCGTTTCCAGCCAGTCCAGGATCGCGCCCGTGAACTCGACGTCCTGCGAGTCCACGCGGTTGCTGAACACGTGGGCCACGTCCCACCGCTTGCCCGTGCCGTCGTAATCCTCAAAGCCCGGGATATCCTTGCCGGCCGGCGTCAGCGATTCCGGGAACGCCACAATGAACCGGTTCGTGTCCGCCGTCGCCTGCCAGTCGTAGTAGGACGAGGCCGCGCCGGCGGCCGTCCCGCCCAGGCCATGGAACATCAACAGCACGGGGAAGGCCCGCGAGCCGTCGTAGGAGGGCGGGACGTGGACAATGAACGTGCGGTTCGACCCGCGCACGACGAGGCTGTGCGTCGTGTCCGCGAGCGCCTGGGTGGCGGTGCGCAGGATCGCCGCCAGGACCAGCATCGCCGCCGCCCGGCCGGGATGCCGCGCCTCCCTGTACGCATTCCGGCTCATCTCCGGAGAAATATATACCCGGATTCCCGCGGGAAATACACCTCTCCGCCTCCTCCCGGAAGTATTTATTGATACTGAACTTTCGTTCAGTTATGGTGTAGTATGGAGATTGGAAAGGAGAAGGCCATGTCGCGGAAAATGCACATCCAGGAGAAAATCGAGGCCCTGCGCCGGTTCCACCGGCAGGAGGGGCGCGCGCCCGGCTACGCGGAGATGCTGGCGCTGTTCAAGTACCGGTCCAAGAACGCGGTCCACGGCCTGCTGAAGAAACTGGCGGAGCACGGGCTCATCCGGAAATCCCCGGCCGGAAAGATCGCGCTCACGCCGCGCCTGACCGGCTCGGTGCGACTGCTCGGCGCCGTCCAGGCCGGCTTCCCGTCGCCCGCCGAGGAGGAACTGGCCGACACGCTGACGCTGGACGAGTTCCTCATCCGGCGCCCGGAGGCGACCTACATGCTGACCGTCACGGGCGACTCCATGACGGGCGCGGGCATCCTGCCCGGCGACATCGTGCTCGTCGAGAAGGGCGGCACACCGAAGCCCAACGATGTGGTCGTCGCCCAGGTGGACGACGAGTGGACCCTGAAATACTTCAACCGCGACCGCGCCGGCGTCCGGCTCGACCCCGCCAACCCCAAGTACCGCTTCATCCGCCCCCGCCGCTCCCTCTCCATCGGCGGCATCGTCCGGGCCGTGATCCGGAAGTACGGATGAAGGAGAACCACGGATGAACACGGATTGGAGCACGAGGCCTTGATGCGAGAAAACCGAATCCATCCGTCCTGCTATCCGTCGTCTTTTTATTTCTTGAGAAGATTATTTAACGCAAAGGCGCAAAGCGCGCAAAGGCTGCGAAAAGAATTAAGAAAAGACTCCGTTCTGAACAACCCGTCCCCCCTCGATAGTCTTTGCGTGGCTTTGCGTTCCTTCGCGACTTTGCGTTAATACTTCTTTGGTTGCGGCCGAAAGGCTGCGCCGTGTGTATCCGTGGACATCCGTGGTTCAATGAAAAAGGAGGATCAGCTTGTAACCCTTCATTCCTACCCCCGCGCGATCGTGCATTTCGACGGGGACGCGTTCTTCGCGGCCGTCGAGCAGGCGATCCACCCGGAGTTGAAGGGCCGTCCGGTGGTGACGGGGCGGGAGCGCGGGATCATCGCCTGCGCCAGCTACGAGGCCAAGGCCCGCGGCGTCGCGCGCGGCATCACGCTGGCGGAGGCCCGCAAGAAGTGCCCCGACCTCGTCATCCTGCCCAGCGATTACGAGACCTACAGCCTCTATTCCAAGCGCATGTTCGACATCGCGCGCCGCTACACGCCGGTCGTGGAGGAGTACTCCATCGACGAGGGCTTCGCGGACCTCTCCGGGCTGCGCCGGGTGTTCCATGCATCCTACGAGGAGATCGCCCGCCGCCTGCAACAGGATATCCGCGCCGAACTTGACATCACCGTGTCGGTCGGCTTGAGCCTTTCCAAGGGCCTGGCCAAGCTGGCCTCGAAGTTCCGCAAGCCCGCCGGGTTCACCGCCGTCGCGGGGAACCACTTGCACCTGTTCCTGCCCCGCATCGCCCTGGAGAAGGTCTGGGGCTTCGGGCCCAACACGGTCCACCTGCTGAAGAAATACGGCCTGCAAACCGCCTGGGATTTTGTCAGCCGCCCCGAGGCCTGGGCGGAGAAAATGATGGGCAAGATCGGCCGCGAGATCTGGAACGAACTGCGCGGGAACGCCATGTACCCCGTGACGACGGAGGAGAAATCCACCTACTACACCATCAGCAAGTGCAAGACCTTCGCCGAGCCCGCGCGCGACCGGGACCAGGTCTTCGCGCGGCTGACCCGGAACGTGGAATCCGCCTTCATCAAGCTCCGCCGCCACAAGCTGCGCGCGCGGGAGCTCCAGGTCTCCCTGCGCTTCCAGGATTTCACGTACGAGGGGATCGAGGCCCGGCTCCAGCGCCCGACCGCCGCGACGCAGGAGGTCATGCCGCTCGTCCGCGACCTGTTCGACCGGATCTGGCGGGATGGGGCCGAGTACCGGGCGACGATCGTCGTGCTCGGGCGGCTGGAACCGGACCGCGGCGAGCAGTTCGAGCTGTTCGAGGACCGCGTGCGGATCGACAAGATGACCGCGGTCTCCGGCGTGATCGACGCCGTCAACGAGCGCTATGGCAAGCACACCTTGCGCCTGGGCCCGTCCCTGTTCCTGGGCCGCAAGCCGACCACCGGCCGCGGGACGCTCCCGTGGCGCAAGCGGGAACTGCTGGAGGGGGAGACCTTCCGGCAGCGGCTGAAAATCCCGCGGCTGGGCGTGTCGGTGTGAACTTCTTCACCCGCGGGACAAGCCCGCGGGGGTCGGAGATCGAGACCCCCGTGGCCTTGCGCCACCCGCGGGTCGGGGATCGAGACCCCCGTGGCCTTGCGCCACGGGTGAATCAGTTCAAGACCCCTTCAGGATCGCCCCCAAGCCATACTCCGAAAACGTCCCTGCATACACCCGGTCGCTCATCAACCGGCACCCCGCCGCCCGGTTCAGATTCCGCCACAGCGCCTCGCCCAGTTCCCGCGGCGAACGCTCCGGATCCCCGCGCGCGGCGACATGCACATGGTCCGGCATCGGCGAAAACGCCTTCAGGCGGCAGCCCGTCTCCGCCGCCCAGGCGAAAACACCCGCGCGGACCTTGGGGAGAAAATCCTCCTTCCCGATCCGGAAGCGGTCCTCCGTCACGGCCACCAGGTGCAGGTTGAACCAATAGCGCCCGCTCTTGGTTTCCGCGGGCTGCGAAAGATCCACGGCGTCATCCACGAACGCCGCAGCCTTCAGCGTGGCGCGATAGCGTTCGTCCGCGAGTTCCGCCCGCGCCGTCTGCTCCTGTAAATAGCCTTCGACCGCCGGGGAGATAGTGTCGCCCAGCGCCCGCACGGCAACCTTCCGGCTGAAGCCGGTGGGCCGTCCCGCCTGCCGCAGAGCGTGTTGCAGTCGCCCCTTGACCCGCCCGGCGAAAAGACTCGGGGCCGCGTCGGGTTCCACCAGAAAGGCCATCTGGATGATCGCAGGCCGCCAATCGTAATGCTGGAGATCCAGTCCGTCCTGAACCCATGCGGCGCGCAGGTCATCGAGAAAAGCCGGCTCCGGATCGGGCGGGAAGGTGTTCTCCATCGGCCAGCCGGACCAGGAGTAAGACAGGTGATGGACCAGCGGGAATTCCATGGTTGCAGGATAGAACTCCTTCACCCGCGGGACAAGCCCGCGGGGGTCGGGGATCGAGACCCCCGTGGCCTTGCGCCACGGGTGAATAAGTTCCGATCTACCGCTCCATCATCCGCGTCCGGTGAGCGCCGCCTTCGAGTTTCTTCAGCGCCTCGACCTGGGCGTCGGTGAGGAAGGCGGGCTTCCCGGCCAGCCGGGCGGCCACGAGCGCCTTGGCGGCGTCCTCGGCGACCTCGCACCGGAAGAAGGCCTGGCGCAGGGTCTTGCCGAGCGCGACGACGCCGTGGTTGGCCATGAAGATCGTGTCGTGGTCCTTTGCCGCGGCCGCGACGGCGTCGGCCAGCTCCTGCGTCGAGGTCATGATGTACGGCACCAGGGCCACGCCGCCGAGATCGTTGATGACCTCCGCGAACATCGGGCGAATATCCTCCGTAGAGGAGATGACGCCGGAGGCGAAGGGGGAATGCGTATGGAAGATCGCCTGCACGTCGGGCCGGGCGCGATAGATTGCCAGGTGCATCGGCAGTTCGGACGTCGGACGGAGTTGGCCCTCGACCTGGCGGCCGGAGGCGAGGTCCACGGCACACAGATCCGTGCCCTTGAGTTCGGCCATGGCCAGGCCGCTGGGCTTGACCCAGACCAGCCGGCCTTCGCGGGCGCTGATGTTGCCGCCCGCGCCGGCCGTGAGGCCGGCCGCCGCGATCTTCCGCGCGTATTCCGCCAGTTCCTGGCGCACAACGGGCATGCCTACTCCCTTGCTCCTGTGGAACCCATCTTATACCACAACGCCCATACGGGATAAAAGTCCCGTTCGGCCCCAGGAAACTGATGCTTTCCCGGAGGCCGGGTTCATGGTATACGTATGGTTGTGGAAGAGCGCGCCTGGAGAAAAGCATGAACACAATCCTGGCCCTGGTGGATTTTTCCGATGTGACCGAAGCCGTGGTGGAGCAGGCCGCCTCGATGGCCAAGGGGCTGGAAGCGGAGGTGGTCATCCTGCACGTTGCGGAGCCCGACCCGGATTTCGTAGGTTACGAGGCCGGGCCCCAGACCGTGCGCGACGCCGTGGCCAGCCGGTTGCGGAACGAGCATCACTTGCTCCGGGAACTGGAGGATAAAATCAAGGCGCAGGGCGTCGCCGTGACCAGCCTGCTGGTCCAGGGGCCCACGATCGAGAAATGTCTTTCCGAGGCCGCCCGCCTTCAGCCGCTGGTGATGGTGATCGGGTCGCACGGCCACGGGTTGCTGCGGGACCTGCTGGTCGGCAGCGTCACGGAAGGCGTGCTGCGCAAGGCGGCGTGCCCGGTGCTGGTCGTTCCCGTGCGCGCCTGGGAGTGATTGGCCGGATCGTTTCACCCCGCTTGCCAAGAGGGAGGGCAGCCGGTATGTTTCCGTTGGCCGTGCTAGACGGGGAGGTAGCGGTGCCCTGAACCTGCAACCCGCTATAGCAGGGTGGAATTCCCGAGCCAGGCGGACGCGGGTGGGTTGGCGTCCCGGCAACGGGCGATGACGGTCGGCCCCTATGCGACGGAAAGCGGCGAACCCCGTGAGGACCGGAAGGTAGCAGCGGTAACCCGTGGCATTCCGGGCGCCGTAGGTGTGCTGGCCCGAGCCCGGACCCGGTGCACGCGGCTCACCGGTTTCCGTCGAACGAGGGTGCACGGCCTTGAATGACAACGGTGAATGGCTATGGCATACGAAGTACTCGCTCGCAAGTGGCGGCCGCAGCGGTTCGATGACGTCATCGGGCAGGACCACGTCACCCAGACCCTGAAGAACGCCATCGCGTCGAACCGGGTGGCCCACGCGTACCTGTTCGTGGGGCCCCGCGGGGTCGGCAAGACCTCCACCGCCCGCATCCTGGCCAAGGCGCTCAATTGCGAAAAGGGCCCGACGCCGGAGCCGTGCGGAAAGTGCGCGGCCTGCCTGGAGATCGCGGCCGGCAACTGCCTGGACGTACTGGAGATCGACGCGGCCTCCAACACGGGCGTCGACAACGTCCGCGACCTCCGCGAAAATGCCCGCTACGCGCCGGCCCGGTGCCCCTTCAAGGTCTACATCATCGACGAAGTGCACATGCTCTCTCCAGCCGCCTTCAATGCCTTGCTCAAAACGCTGGAAGAGCCGCCGCCTCACGTAAAATTCGTTTTCGCAACTACGGAACCGCAAAAGATCCCCGCCACGATCCTTTCGCGCTGCCAGCGCTTCGACCTCCGGCGCATCTCGGGGCGGGACATCGTCGGGCGTCTCACGGAAATCGCGAAGGAGGAGAAGGTGCGCGTGGATACCGACGCCCTGCTGGCCATCGCGCGGGGGGCGGAGGGCGGGCTGCGGGACGCGGAGTCCGCCCTCGACCAGCTCATCGCTTTCCGCGGCAAGACGATCCGCGAGGAGGATGTCCTGGCCGTGTTCGGGCTCGTGGCCCGGCAGACGCTGGACGAGCTCATGGAGGCGGTGCTCAAGGGCGATGTCGCCACGGCAGTCCGCCGCGTGGGCGACCTCGACCGCAGCGGCAAGGACCTCCAGCGGCTGGTCTTCGAACTGCTGGAGCAGGCGCGCCACATCGTGATCTGCCAGTACACCGGCGCGGACCCGGCCGGGCTCGAGCTGACGGAAACCCAGGCCGAGAGCATCCGCCGGCAGGCGGCGCTATGCGACGCGGGCCGCGTTCTGCGGGTCGTGGATATCCTGACGGAGGTCGAAGGCCGTATCCGGTACGCCCTGTCCCGCCGCGCGCTGATCGAGACCGCCCTGATCCGCTGTGGCCGCGCGGCTACGACTGTTACGCTGGAGGAACTGCTGACGCGGGTGAATCAGCTCAAGGCCGGGCTCGGGGAAGCCGGCGGATCCGCGGCGCCGGCCCGACCGGAACCATCGGCCTCCTTTAAGCCCGCGCCCGCCGCGCCCCCGGCCCGGTTGAAGGAGCATGGCCCGGCCGCGCCCGGCGATGAGGCGGCGGCCCTGGCCGGGAACTGGCTGGAGGTCGTGGACCGGATCAGTCGGCTGGCCCCGCTGGCCAAATCCTATCTGCTCGACGCCAAGCCGGTCGAGGTCCGTCGCGACCGCGTCGTGGTCGGGTTCGATCCGGAGTTCGCGGGCAACAAGGAAAAGATCGAGTTTCCCCGCAACCTGAAGGCCGTCAACAAGGTGGTGGGCGAGTTCCTGAAGCGCGAGGTGACCGTGGAGTTCCGCGTGCTGGATGCCAAGTCCACCGTGCCGGGCGACATCAAGGTTCAGCGGATCGCGGAACCGCCGCCCATGCCGGCCGCGGCGGAGCCGGAGGGTAAGCCCCGGGCGCGGAGCCGATCCACGCAGGAATGGGTTCAGAACCCGGCGGTCAAGAAGACCCTGGAGCTGTTCAACGGCGACATCGTGGACGTGAGAGAGTAGGGGCCGCGCGGCCGCCACGGGAGAGGCTATGGTCAATATCCTGAAGATGATGAAGCAGGCCGCCTCCATGCAGAAGAACATGGAGGCGCTCCAGGCCGAGTTGGCCGGCCGCACGGTCGAGTTCAGCAGCGGCGGGGGCATGGTCACCGCCGTCGCGCGCGGCGACGGGACGGTGGCGGAAATCCGGATCGATCCCAAGGTTGTCGACCCGTCCGACGTGGACATGCTTCAGGACCTTGTCCTGGCGGCCGTGGACGGCGCCCTGAAAGCGGCCCGCGAAATGGCGGCAGCAGAAATGGGCAAGCTGACCTCCGGGCTCGGTCTGCCGTCCATGTAGGCGCGCATGCCCGCGAGCGATCCCATGGGCCGGCTGCAGGCGCTGCTGGGCCAGCTCCCCGGCGTCGGGCGCCGGTCCGCCGAGCGCATGGCGCAGGCCCTGGCGCGCAACGGCGAGAACCTGCTCCCGAACCTGATCGCGGCGCTCCGCGAGGTGGAGGAGAATGTTCGACTGTGCAGTTCCTGCGGCGGCCTGACCTTGAAGACGCTGGACCCCTGCGCGCTGTGCCGCGACCCGCGCCGCGAGTCCGCCCTGTTGTGCGTGGTCGAGGACCCCTCGGATATTCCCCTGGTCGAGCGCGCGGGCGCCTACCGGGGCCGCTACCACGCGCTGCTGGGCAAGATCTCGCCGATGCAGGGCGAAGGCATCCCCGACCGCCGCGTGGAGGCCCTCCTGAAAAGGATCGAGACGGAAGGGATCCGGGAGGTCATTCTGGCCCTGAACAGCGACGTCGAGAGCGATGCCACGGCGTCCTACCTGGCCGAAGTGCTGGGAAAGCTCGCGGTCAAGGTCACGCGCCTGGCGTTCGGCATTCCGGCCGGCAGCGCGCTGGCGTTTTCCGACCCGGTCACGCTGGGCCGCGCCTTGCAAGGCCGCATGGCCATCCGTCCTCCTTCGTGAACCCGGCCGGCCCGGCAAGGTTCCGTGTTGCGGGAAAAGCCGGAATACGGCATGTTTCCGCGTCTCGAACTTGATTTGAAAGGGCGACCCATGATGACCGCAACCCAGATCCGGCAGTCCTTCCTGGATTTCTTCCGGGCCAAGGGCCATGCCATCGTCCCCAGTTCCCCCGTGGTGCTTCCCTCGGACCCGACGCTGCTGTTCGCCAACGCGGGCATGAACCAGTTCAAGGAGATCTTCCTCGGCGCCCGCCAGAGCGAGGCGCCGCGCGTGGCGGATACGCAGAAATGCATCCGAGTCAGCGGCAAGCACAACGACCTCGAGGAGGTCGGCCTCGACACCTATCACCACACCTTCTTCGAGATGCTGGGCAACTGGTCGTTCGGCGACTACTACAAGCGCGAGGCGATCGCCTGGGCCTGGGAACTGCTGACCGAGGTCTGGAAGCTGCCCCGCGAGCGGCTCTGGATCACGGTCTACCGCGACGATGACGAGGCGGAGCGGATCTGGAAGGCGACGCCCGGCGTCCTGCCGTCGCACGTCCTGCGGTTCGGCGAGAAGGACAACTTCTGGGAGATGGGCGACACCGGGCCCTGCGGCCCGTGCTCGGAGATCCACATTGACCGCACGGCGAACGGCTGCACCCCGGACATGGTCAACGCCGGTTCGCCGGAGGTCATGGAGCTGTGGAACCTGGTCTTCATCCAGTACAACCGCCGCGCCGACGGCACGCTGGAAGAACTGCCCTCGAAGCACGTGGACACGGGCATGGGGTTCGAGCGCCTCGTCTCGGTGCTCCAGGGCAAGCCCTCGAACTATGACACGGACCTGTTCATGCCGCTGCTCGACCGCCTGGCGCAGATGACCGGCGAGAAATACGAGGGGAAGGCCGCCGTCGCCATGCGCGTGATCGCGGACCACCTGCGCACGCTCTCGTTCGCCATCGCCGACGGCGTGCTGCCCTCCAACGAGGGGCGCGGCTACGTCCTGCGCCGGCTCCTGCGCCGCGCCGTCCGCTATGCCCGCAAGATCGGGCTGCGCGACCCGTTCCTGGGCGAGCTGTTCCCCGTCCTCGAGGGCGTCATGGGCGACGTGTTCCCCGAGCTGCGCCGCCGGCGGGAGGATATCCTCCGGGCCCTGCGCGCGGAGGAGGAAAGTTTCGCCGCCGCCCTCGACCGCGGAACCGGCCTCTTCGACGACGTGGTGAAGGGGCTCAAGGCGCGCAAGGAAGACACCTTCCCCGGCGACGAGGCCTTCAAGCTCTACGACACGTACGGCTTCCCGCTGGACCTCACGGTCCTCATGGCGGGCGAGAACGGGCTGAAGGTGGACCAGGACAAGTTCACCGAACTCATGGAGCAGCAGCGCGAGCGCGCCCGCTCCGCGCGGACGGAGAAGATGCGCAAGGCCGACGCCGACGTCGTCGCCGACCTCGTCCACCGGGGGCTCAAGTCCGCCTTCACGGGATACGAGACGCTGGCCGGCGAGTCGGAGATCCTGGCCCTGCTGTCGGACGGCAAGGACCGCGGCGAACTGGCCGAGGGCGCGGAGGGCGAGCTCCTGCTGGCCCGCACCCCGTTCTACGCGGAGTCCGGCGGCCAGATCGGCGACAAGGGCATGCTCCGCGGGCCGGCCGGCGAGTTCGAGGTCTGGGACACCCAGCGGCCTGCGGAGGGACTGATCCTGCACATCGGCCGCGTCACGCAGGGTGTTCTCAAGAGGGGCGAGGCTGTCACCGCGCTCGTCGATGCCGACCGGCGGAGCCGTACGGCCCGGCATCACTCGGGCACGCACCTCCTGCAGTACGCGCTGCGCGAGCTGGTGAGCCCGTCCATCAAGCAGGCGGGGTCGTACGTCGGCCCCGACCGGATGCGCTTCGACATCAGCTACTTCGAGGCCGTGCCCGAGGACCAGCTCGACGCCGTCGAGCGGCGCGTCAACGAGCTGATCCTCGAGAACGTCGCGCTGAAGGTTTACCCGATGCCGTTCAAGGACGTCGCGGGGTCGGGCATCATCGCGCTCTTCGACGAGAAGTACGGCGACACCGTGCGCGTGGTCGAGGTGCCCGGCTACAGCCGCGAGCTCTGCGGCGGCACTCACGTGCGCGCGACCGGCGACCTGGGCCTTTTCCGGATCGTGTCCGAAAGCTCCGTTGCGGCCGGCGTGCGGCGTATCGAGGCCGTTTGCGGGCGGCCCGCCTACGAGTGGACCCACCGCGAGCATCGGCTGGTCGGCACGCTCTCGCGCCGGTTGAGCGCGTCGCCCGACGAGGTCTTCGCGCGGGTCGAGGCCCTCATGGAGGCCAACCGCCGGTTGGAAAAGGAACTCAAGCAGCAGGCGACCGCGGGCGCGCTGAACAAGGTGGACGAGTGGCTCGGGCGCGCTCGGAAGGCCGGCGACATCCCGCTGATCGCGGAGGACGTCGGCGAGCAGTCGCTGGACGTGCTGCGCGGCGTGATGGATGCCCTGCGCGCGAAATTCGCCTCGGGCGTGATCGTGCTTGGCAGCCGGTTCGACGGCAAGGCCTGCTTCCTGGCCTCGGTCAGCGAGGACTTGCAGTCCAGCGGCGTGCACGCCGGCAAGCTGATCGGCGCCGTGGCCAAGGTGGCGGGCGGGGGCGGGGGCGGCCAGCCGGGCAAGGCGCAGGCCGGCGGCAAGGATCCGTCGAAGGTGGCCGAGGCGATCGGCAGGGTCCCCGACCTGCTGGCGAAATAATCCTGTAGCTTCGGCGCTCTGTCGCCGGAGCTGGCCTCTTCCGCCGACGGAGCGGCGGAACTACAAGGCCATTCGCCCCAGCACGTCGTAATCCAGGGCCTCGACGATTTCCACCGGCACTCGAGCGCCGGGCTCGGGAATCGGTTTCGGCAAGGGCGGGCGGATCAGAACCGTGCCATCCACTTCCGGCGCCTGCAGCCGCGTCCGGCCCACGGCCATGGCCCCGTGCGGCAGGCGGCCCTTCCGTTCGGCCACGCCGTCGAGCAGGACCTCCACGGTCCGGCCGAGCTGCGCGCGGCCTTTCTCCTTCGACACCTCCCGCTGGGCCAGCATGAGGGCCTCGCGACGACGCTCCTTTTCGCCGGGCGCCACGTCATCCGGCCAGTCCGCCGCCGGGGTCCCCGGCTCCTGCGAGTAGGTGAACACCCCGGCGTGCGTGAACCACCCGTCGCGGACCAGCCGCCGCAGTTGCTCGAAGTCGGCCTTGGTCTCGCCGGGGAACCCGACGATGAACGTCGTGCGCAGCGCGCCGTGCGGCATGCGCGACCGGATGCGCTCCAGGAGGTTCAAGGTCTGCGCCGTTCCGATGCGGCGTCCCATGCGCTCGAGGAGGGGATCGGAAATGTGCTGGAGCGGAAGATCGAGATACGGGCACAGGTGCGGCGCGCCGGCGACGAGGTCGATCACTTCGTCGGACAGGCGCGCGGGATGCGCGTAGAGCAGCCGGAACCACGCCGCGCCGTCCAGTTCGCCCAGCCGCCGGAGCAGATCCGGCAGGCGGGGCTGTCCGTACAGGTCCGCGCCGTAGGCGGTCGTGTCCTGCGCGACGAGGTTGATCTCGCGGGCGCCGTGCCGGATCAACTGCCCGGCCTCGGCCAGGATGTCTTCCAGCGGCCGGCTGACCTGCGCGCCGCGGATGAGCGGGATGGAGCAATAGCGGCACCGGTTCGAGCAGCCCTCGGAGATTTTCAGGTACGCGCTGTGCACGCCGCCGATCCGGGCGCGGGGGGTTTTCAGGAAGGCCGTGAAATCGCAGCCGCGCGACGGGCGCGACGGGACCCCTCCGGGTTGCATCAGGTCGCGGCAGATTTGCGGCAACTGCGGGTAGCCGCTGAACGGCACGCGGGCATCCGCCTGTGTCAGGAAATTGGCCAGGCCGTGTTCCTGGCCCGCGCGCTCCACGAGGCAGCCCAGGGCGACAATTTTACGGGGACGTCCGCGCTTCTTCTGGCGGGCCAGCCGCTCCAGCGTGTCCGCGGTTTCCCGGCGCGCGCTGTCGATGAAGCCGCACGTGTTGACGAGGCAGATGTCCGATTCCGCCGGATCCTCGGCGATGAGCAGGCCGTTTTGAACCAGTTCGCCGAGCAGGCACTCGGAGTCCACGGTGTTCTTGGAGCAGCCGAGACTGATGAGGCTGACGACGGGGGCGCGGATTTTCCGGGGGGTGCTCACCGGCCTAGCGTTCGGGCTTGAAGTGACTCTGCCGCGACAATTGCTCGAACAGCTCCCGCTCCTTTTCCGTCAGGCGCGGCGGAAGGACGACGCGGGTCTCGACGATGAGGTCGCCGCGCTCGCCGCCCCGCCCGCGGGGCAGGCCGCGCCCGCGCAGCCGCAGGTGCTGTCCGCCCGACGAGCCCGGCGGAATCGTCACTGCGGCGGTGCCGTCCAGCGTCTGGACGTGGATCTTCGCGCCCAGCGCCGCCTCCCACGGCGTCAGCGGGAGATCCCGCTCGAGATCGTGGCCGCGGACGCGGTAGACCGGGTGCGGCTCGAGATGGACGCGCAGGTACAGGTCGCCGCCGCGGTGGCCCTGTCCCGAGAGCCGGATGCGCGAACCGTCCGTCGTGCCGGGCGGGATGCGGACGTCGTACGTCTTGACCTGGCCGGACGGCTGCCCGTAGGCGTCCGCCTGCGCCAGTTGAATGGTTTTATGCGCCCCGTGGTAGGCGTCCTCGAGGGAGATCGCGATCTCCGCCTCCTGGTCGCCTCCCGGCGCTTCATCCTGGAAGCCGGCCCGGGTCGCCCGCCGCCCGCCGCCCGCGCGGCGCGCGCCGCCCCCGCCGCCGAAGAACATTTCGAAGAAGTCGCTGAACCCGCCGCCGCCCAGTTCGCTGAAATCGAACCCGCCGGCGCCCGGCGCGCCGCGGAACTCGAAATGCACATTGTCACCCCAGCCGGGGGGCGGCCGGAAGTCCTGGCCCGCGCGCCAGTTGGCGCCGAGGCTGTCGTACTTCTTGCGCTTGTCCGGGTCGCCGAGCACCTCGTAGGCCTCGTTGATCTGCTTGAAGCGGGACTCGGCCGCCGGGTCCTTGTTGACGTCCGGGTGGTACTTCTGGGCCAGCTTGCGGTAGGCCTTCTTGATCTCCTGTTCGGAGGCCGTCCGCTCGACGCCCAGCACGGAATAGTAATCCTGGAACTTGACACTCATTTCAACTCACCGGCTAAATACATAGCACAATGCACGGTCAAAAGACAGATCAACGCCCGGCGCGAAAAGTCCGGGTGCTGATCAATCCGAAATCCGGCGGCTGGTGGTCCAGCCAGGCGATCCAGAAGGCGTTTGACGACCACTGGGATACCGCCGAGATCGACCTGGCCTACCAGTTCAGCCGCAGCGTGGAGGACGGTAAGACCAAGGCGCGCCGCGCGGTGGAGGAGGGGGCGGACACGATCCTCGTGGTCGGCGGCGACGGCATGGTCAACACGATCGGCGGGGTCCTCGTCGGCACGGGCACGGCGCTCGGGGTGATCCCGGTGGGCAGCGGCAACGGGTTCGCGCGGCATTTCGGCATTCCCCTCGACCCCGAAAAAGCCGTGCGCGCCCTGCGTTCGGCCCGGCGCCAAGCCATGGACGTGGGGCGGGCCAACGGGCGCTCATTTTTCGTGACGTGCAGCCTCGCGTGGGACGCGGCGTTGGTCCGCTCGTTCGAGAAGTTCCCGATGCGGGGCAGCCTACCGTACGTGCTGGCGGCGGCATACGAGTTCCTCGGTTACGAGCCCCAGCCGGTCTGCGTGCGCCTGGACGGAGAGGAACTATCGTGGTCCGATCCGCTGGTGTTCACCGTGGCCAACCTCACGCAGTACGGCGTAGGGGCCAAGATCGCGCCGCGCGCGGAGCCGGACGATGGCTGGCTGGAGCTCGTGGTCGTGGCACGGCAGGACGCGCCGCGCGTGCTGGCGGGGTTGCCCCGCCTGTTCAACGGGTCCTTCGACGGCCTGCCGGGCGTGGTGACCCGGCGGTTCAAACGGATGACCGTCGAAAGGGCCCGGCCCGCGCCGATCCAGGTTGACGGGGAACTCGTTGAGCCGGCGGACAATGTGCACATCGAGGTCGTGCACAAGGCCCTGCGCGTGCTGGTCCCCGCGGAGACCCTGGACGGCGCGGAAACTTGATTTTCCCTGTACCGGGCCGGCCGGCCGCGGTATGCTCTCCATGGAGAGGGGACCCCACGGCGATTCGCGGAAAGGAGGATATCAACGTGACGGTCATGAGCACCAAGCCGGTGAAGGAATGTCGCGGGTGTGCGTTGAACCTCGGGAAGCGATGCGCGATTTTTGAGCATCCCGTCGTGAAATGGAAAAAGAAGTGCGAGGGCTACAACAATCCGGCGTTGATCGCCCGCTACGAGCAGGCGCAGCATCCGGAGGGGGCTCGAGCCCGGAAGGCGGAGCGGAAGCAGCGCGCCACGCTCGCGCACACCGTCGTCCATAGCGACGGAGTCCACCCGCTGGGCCGCGTACGGTAGCACGCATGAGAGGTCTCCATATCGGCCCGTTGGCCATCGGCCGCATCCCGCGCATTGTCGGGACGGCCGTCTCGGCGAAAACCCTGGATGCCGCCGCCCGGATTGCTTGGCCGGCGTTCGATCTCCTGGAGATCCGGGCGGATCGGATGGATGCCGAATGGCAGCGCGGCGCGCGCCTCCTGCGGGAAGCCGGGATCCCGCTGCTTCTGACGGTGCGTTCCGCGCTGGAGGGCGGAAACTGGCGCGGCGCGGAGGCCAAACGCAAGCGGCTTTACCTGTCGAACCTGGGCGCCGTGGACGCGGTGGACGTGGAGATCCGCAGCCGGGCGATGAAGACCGTCGCGCGGGCGGCCCGAAGACGGGGCCGGCTGGTCATCGGGTCGTTTCACGATTTCGACGGAACGCCGTCCATGGCCGTGTTGCGGCGGATCGTCTGGCGGGGGCGGGCAGCCGGCGCCCACGTCGTCAAGATCGCCACGCACCTGGGGAGCGAGGCCGACCTCGATCGGCTCCTTGACCTGCTGGCGGAATCGCGGGAACCCCTGTGCGTGCTCGGGATAGGCCCGCGCGGGGCGGCGGCCCGTGTCCGGCTGGCCCGCGCGGGATCGTGCCTGACCTACGGCTACGTCGACCGCCCCGCGGCGCCCGGCCAGCCGTCGTGCCGGGACCTGGCCCGGAAGCTGCGCCGCGCGCGCGTCACAGCTTGACCGACTGGTTGTCCGCTTCGTTCTTCTCCGTGTAGCCCTTGTCCTGGCGCTGGAAGTTGACCTTGTTCTTCTGCAGGTAGAGGTTGTGCACGTCGCGGGCGGTGAGACCGAGAACCTCGGCGGCGGAGATGAGGAAGTGGAACAGGTCCACCACCTCCACGCGGGCGTTCTGGAGGTCGAACTTCTGGTACTTGGCCCACCATTTCCACGGCACGCAGTCGGTCAACTCGGCCAGTTCCTGTGTCATGGCCCGGCAGTAGTTCAAGAGCCACTGCTGGCGGCCCGCGTCGTCCAGCTTCGAACAATCCAAGCCGATCCGTTTGTTGAACGCGGCCTGCTTCTCGAACATCTCCTCCAACCAGTCTTTCTGCGGCATGGCCTGTCTCCTGTCAGGGGTCCGGCCGTCTCCCGTGAGAATTGGCCGATGGATATATCGGTGCAGTGAACCGTATGCCGGGGCGCCCTGCAAGCTTGCATTGGCCCTGCGGCACCGGATTCTCACATTCTCACCACTGCGGTGCGCCGTGCCATTCAATTGCTCTTTTTAACGGAAAACAACGGCTGGCCCTATTCATGCTGTAAGGTCCGTAGATGATGGCGACTGTACTAACCAAACAGAGGGAGATGAGATCATGAAACCGCTCGCCGTGGCTTGGAGTTTCCTGTTCATCGGGTCCGCCTTTCTGGTTCCCGCGCCGGTCCACGCACTAAGCGTCCCCGATTTTTCCGGAGTGGCTTACCTCGAAGCATACCTTTTCGATGCCGCCGACAATGCCCTCCTGGCTGGATACGGGCCGTTCGAATGGGCGGACGGGATGTGGCTGATTGACCGGGTCCCCCTGGGCCGCGAGCTGGTGCTACAGCTCGTGGCCTCCGACGAGCAGGGGCGGCCGTTGTTCGAGGGGGAGATGGAAGGCATCTGGTTGGACCCGGACGGCGACTTCATGGGGATCGGAATGGGGGTGATCATCATGATGAGGGGGGCCGAGGGTATCCGGGTCATCGCGGACCCGTACGCGGACTTCGGCGAAATGCTGCTTGAACCCGTCCCCGCCGCGCTGACGGTGGGCGTGGACATCAAGCCCGGGTCGGAAAGAAACCCCGTCAATCTGCGCGCGCACGGCGTGCTCGTGACCGCCGTGCTGGGGGCGGAAGACTTCGATGTGTCCCGGATCGACCTTTCCACGCTAACTCTCGCCGGCCTGCCCGTGGAGAGGACAAGCAAAGAGGACGTGTCCGGACCGGGAGGCAAACGGGACGGGATGGCCGACCTGGTGACCTTCGTCAGAATCCCGGCGCTGGCCGCCGTGCTGGCCGACTTGCCGCGCGGGGATGTAGTGAAACTGGTTCTCGCCGGCGCCCTTGAGGATGGCACCCTCATCGAGGGGGGCGATACGGTGCAGATCCTGAAGCCGAAAAAATAATCGCCGGGCCAGCTCACGCCAGGGTTCGTCGCCGATCAGGCCGGTGCATTCCGCGCCGGGGATCGCGCGCCTTCCATTTCTAATGCCATCCGGCTCATCTTGTGCTATGAGAAACAACACGGGTTGGCGTGAGGAGAGTCGGATTATGGAAAATGTGATCATCCTGGGCAGCGGGGCGGCGGGTCTGGCCGCCGCGATCTACACGGCGCGGGCCGACCTTGCCCCGCTGGTCATCGAGGGGCTGCAGCCGGGTGGACAGCTTACGACGACCACGGACGTGGAGAATTATCCCGGGTTTCCCGAGGGCATCGACGGCACGATGCTCATGGAAAACATGAAGGCGCAGGCGAAGCGATTCGGCGCGCGCGTGGGTTCCGGCACGGTCTCCGCCGTGGAGTTCCGCCAGCCGCCCTTCCGCGTAACCCTGGACGACGGCCAGGCCTTCGAGGCCCGCACCGTCATCGTCGCCACCGGCGCCAGCGCCCGCTACCTGGGCCTGGAATCGGAGCAACAGCTCATGGGCCGCGGCGTCTCCGGCTGTGCGACCTGCGACGGGGCGCTCTACCGCAAGGTGCCCGTCGCCGTCGTGGGCGGCGGCGACACGGCCATGGAGGAGGCGACGTTCCTGACCCGCTTCGCCTCGCGCGTCTACCTGGTTCACCGGCGGGACCAGTTCCGCGCCTCGAAGATCATGGCCGACCGTGTCCTGGCCAACGAAAAAATCGAGGTAGTCTGGAACTCCGTCGTGACCGAGGTGCTGGATGTCCAAGCCAACGAGGTCACGGGCGTGCGGGTGAAGGACGTCAAGACCGGCGCGGAACGCGTGCTGGAGGTCAAGGCCATGTTCTCCGCGATCGGGCACCAGCCCAACACGGAGGTCTTCAGGGGCCAACTGGACATGGATGACAAGGGCTACCTCGTGACCCGGAACACGCGGACGAACGTCGAGGGCGTCTTCGCCGCGGGCGACGTGCAGGACTCGGCCTACCGCCAGGCCGTCACGGCCGCGGGCAGCGGCTGCATGGCGGCGCTGGAAGCCCAGCGATACCTGGAAGAGAAAGGCGCAGGATGACCGATCCCTCCACGGGAGCAGGGCAGGACCGGAAGGAATGGGCCACCTTTGTCCGGCTCTTCCGGTACGCCCGCCCGTATGTGCTGCGGCTGCTGCTGGGCGCGGTCTGCGGCATCCTTTTCGCGGGTTCGATGGCCGGCATGCTGGTCGCGGCGAAGGAGGTCTTCGGCCGCATTTTCAACCCGGAGGAAATTTCCTGGGCGCGAACCCTGCTGTTCGTAGGCCTCCTGCCGCTGTTCGCGCTGGTCCGGGGCATCGGCCAGTTTGCCAGCACCTACTTCATCGAGTGGGTCGGCAACCGTGTGGTGATGGACCTGCGTGTGCGGGTCTTCAACCACCTGCAGGACCTGTCGCTGCTGTTCTTCACCCGGGCGCGCACCGGCGAGCTGATCTCCCGCACGACGAACGACACCGCGATGATCGAGCGGGCGGTCTCCACGGTGCTGGCGGACCTGATCCGCGAGCCGTTCACGCTCGTCGCGATGGTGGGGTTCGTGTTCTGGCTCGACTGGAAGCTGGCCCTGATCAGCATGGTGTTGTTCCCGATCTGCATCATCCCCGTTGCGCTCTTCGGCCGCCGCGTGCGCCGCTTCTCCCGCGAGGGGCAGCAGCAGCTGGCGGACATGGTCTCCGTGCTCCAGGAAAACGCGGGCGGCGCGCGGGTGGTCCGGGCCTTCGGCCTCGAGGAGCTGGAGCGGGCGCGCTTCCTGAAGACCGCGCGGGGCGTGTTCAGCCGGCTGATGCGCGTGGTCCGCGCCCGGGCCTCGGTGGACCCGATCATCGTGTTCATCTCCATGCTGGGCCTGGGGCTGGTGCTGGTATACGCCCGCTGGACGCGAATGGGCGTCGAGGATTTCTTCGCCTTCGCCGCGGCGCTCGTCGCCCTCTACGATCCCGCCAAGAAGATCAGCCGCATGCACATCAGCATCCAGCAGAGCGCCGGCGCGGCCGACCGGATCTTCGAATTGCTGGACACGCCCATCAGCGTGCAGCCCGCCGCCCGCGCAGCGCCGTTCGAGGGGGGGGTGCAGTCAATCCGCTTCGAGGACGCCGCGTTCGCCTACGACAACGAACTGATCCTGCGAGGCATCCGGCTGGACGTCTCGGCGGGCCAGCGCATCGCCATTGTCGGCGGCTCCGGCTCGGGCAAGACGACGCTGGTCGGGCTGATCCCGCGATTCTACGACGTGACCGCCGGGCGGATCCTGCTCAATGGGCGGGATCTCCGCGAGTACACGCTGGACAGCCTGCGGCGCCAGATCGGCATGGTGACGCAGGACACTTTCCTGTTCAACGAGACCGTGGCGCGGAACATCGCCTTCGGGAAACCCGAGGCGACCCGCGAGGAGATCGAGCAGGCCGCGCGGCGCGCGCACGCCCACGATTTCATCCAGGAACTGCCCCGGGGTTACGACACGACGGTCGGCGAACGGGGCGTGCGGCTGTCCGGCGGCCAGTGCCAGCGGCTCGCCATCGCCCGGGCGATCGTGCGCAACCCGCCGATCCTGATCCTCGACGAGGCCACCAGCGCGCTGGACACCGAATCGGAGCGCCAGGTCCAGGCCGCGATCGAGGAGATCATGACCGGGCGTACGGTCTTCGCCATCGCGCACCGGCTCTCCACGATCATGCACGCCGACCGCATCGTCGTGCTGGATGGCGGCGTCATCGCCGAGGAAGGCACCCACCGGGAGCTGCTCGAGCGGGGCGGGCTCTACAAGCGGCTCTACGACCTGCAGTTCCAGGATACCCCCGCGGCCTGAACCGGACCGCCTACTCCGTCGCGTTCGGAACGGGGGGCCGGCCGCAGAAGACCAGGCTGTTGTTCATGTGCTCGCGCTCGTCGAGCCCGATCCGCCGGAACACATCGCCCCACGTTTCGCAGTTCCCGTGCTCGCGCACGATGGGATGGTCCACCTTCTCCTGGTCGAGCTCCGGGTGGTCCTGGACGAACCGCATGTACTCGTGCTCGGCGTGGTCCTCGAACTGGGCGTTCAGGTCGAAGGCGGCCTTGATGTTCACCAGGGACAGCAGGCGGCTGAAGAGCCGGTACTTGAAGGCCGCGACGCGGGGCAGAAAGTGATCCCAGAACCAGTTCTTCTGGAACCCGGTCTGTTTCATGCGCTCGTTGATCACCAGCAGGTGCCAGAACTCGTTGTCCTGCGCATCGCGGGCCCAGGCCGTGATCTTCCGGCCCTTTTCGACGCTTTCCCGGTCTTCGTAAAGGTGGGTCAGGCGGAGGTACTGGCGAATTTCCCAGGCCTGGTAGGGGATGCGCGCCAGGATTTCCAGCACCTGCACCTTGCGGAGGGTCAGGGCCTTCCCGTAGAAGAAATCCATGCCCCAGAACAGCAGCCGGGCCATCGTTTTGTATTCCATGCGGGGCCGGGCCAGCGTGGCTTCCTGCTCTTTTTTCAGGTCGATCATGAGAGGCTCCTCTATGCTTGCCTGCGCCGCACTATACCGTACCCTCCTCCGCGCCGCAAGATGCTCAACCTCGGCGCCCCCGGTACCGCCGGCGGATGTCCTGGATGTAGCGTCGCGTGGTGGGATAGGTGATGGCCTCGATAAAGGCCTCGGCGTCCGGGCCGCTCGCCCGCGACCAGCGCAGGGCGTTGGACCGGCCGGCGTTGTACTCGGCGAGGGCGAAGGGCACGGGGTCGGGCCGATCGCCCCAGCGCTTCAGGGCGCGGGCCAGGTACCAGGTGCCCGCCCGGATGTTGAGTCCCGGCTCGAAGAGGTCGAGGATGCCGAACAGGCCGTCGTGGTGCTCGGCCGCCCATTCCCGCGCCGCGGCCGGCGTGACCTGCATCAGGCCGATCTCGCCGGCCGGGCCCACGCACTCCTCCCGGAACCGGCTCTCGACCCAGATCACGGCGGAGATCAGGCGCGGGTCCACGCCGTAGTCGCGGCCGGCCTCGAGGATCAGCGCGTCGAACCGATGCAGACGCCGGAGATAGAGCAGTGCCGCGAGGCTGACCAAGGACACGGCGAGAACGAGATTGGCGTACAGAACGCGGACGGCCAGTTCTCGCGAGACGCGGCCCATGGCTGCCACCCTAGGACATTTCCGGCCCGGCGTCCATCCCGGCCTCGCGCCGGAAGGTCCGGCGATTGACCCGCGCGGCGGCTCCTGATAAAACCCTAGGCCGTGCACCCGTAGCTCAATTGGACAGAGCACCAGACTTCGGATCTGGGGGTTGGGGGTTCAAATCCCTCCGGGTGTGCCAGGCCGGCTCGAACGGAACGGTCGCGGCGGTTGTCTGTTGGTGTGGACACAGGAACGGGACCTATTATGAAAATGAGAATACCGGCGATGGCGGCGGCGCTGTTGATCATCGGGGCATCGGCTCTTCAGGCCGCCATCCTCACGGAAACCCCGGAACCCCTGCTGGAAACCGGCGGCCTCGGCCCCGTCAGCGTGGGGGCGTTTTACCAACTCTCCCGCCGGCAGGTGGAAACCGATCGCGGCTTTCAGATGGATTTGGAGGCCCGCACCTACGAGGCCTTGCTGGGAATCGATGTCCTTCCCTGGTTGACCTTGTACGGCAGCGCCGGCGGGTCGGACGCGCGGCTCAAGGATATCAGTTATTACGGGGAGGATCGATTCTCCTGGGCCGTCGGCTTCAACATGAACCTCTGGCAGTGGGTCGGCTACGGCGAAATGCCGGTTTGGCGTGTCACCTTCAAGACACGGGCCGAGATGGCGATGTACGAAACCGAGGGCGCGCCGGATATCGAATGGACCGACTACACCGTGTCGTTCCCCGTCGGCTATGAAGTGGTGTTCTCCCAGTACCCCGATAGTTTTTCGGACCTGGACCACTTGGAACTCTTCGTGGGCCCCGTGCTGTCCTATATCGACGGCGAGTACGACCAGGGTGGAGGTGGGATCGACTTCGAAGAAAAGCACTCCCTGGGCGTAACCGGCGGCGCGTCCCTCTTCGTGACCGAAACGCTTTTCCTGGGCTTGCAGGCCACCTATTTTGACCGGTTCCTTATCCGCGGCGGCATCGGATACAGCTTTCAATAAGCTGCCGGGTTCGTTTCCGCCGTAAAAATGAACTTGATTATGCGCCCGGGATGGGGCACCTTGCCGCGCACTATAACCTTGGACCGAAGTCTATGAGTATTGATCAAAGCATTACGGTTTATGAACAAGGCGAAGTGAGTTCCGTGGTCTGGCCCTGGACCCGGACCAAAGCGGCAGACGATCCGGCCGCCGCCGCCCGCGCCTTGCGTCATAAAGCTGTTATCCAAGCGTTGGTTACGGCGATCATTGGGGCTGTGATCTATTTCCTTTTCAAACATGCCCTGGCGGCCCACATCGTCTGGGGGATCGCCGCCTTCGTGCTGGTCACGGGCCTGCTGGTCCAGCCGGTCTTCCGGGCCGTTGACCGATTCATGCAGAAATTCGGCGTCGCTGTGGGCACGGGGCTGACGTACCTGCTCCTGGTGCCCTTTTTCTACCTGGTCTTCATGCCGGGGCGCATGCTGATGCGGATCCTGGGCAAGGATCCTCTGCAGCTGGCGCGGGCAACCGAGTGCCCCAGTTGCTGGTCCGTTCGCAAGCCGTTGAAACCCGATCACTTCAAGAAGCAATTCTAATGAACATCCTAGGCATCAGCGCGTTTTACCACGACTCCGCCGCGGCCCTCATCCGCGACGGGGAAATCATCGCCGCCGCCCAGGAGGAGCGGTTCACCCGCAAGAAGCACGATTCGAATTTCCCCGTCAACGCCGTCCGCTACTGCCTGGCGGAGGGCGGCGTGCACAAGGGCCAGTTGGACGCCGTGGCGTTCTACGACAAGCCCATCAACAAGTTCAACCGCATCCTGGAAACCTATCTCACCGTGGCGCCCAGCGGCCTGAAGTCGTTCATGATGGCCGTGCCGATCTGGCTGAAGCAGAAGCTCTGGATCCCGCTGGACATCGAACTGGCGCTCGAAAAGTGCGGCATGCACGCGCCGAAGAACATGTACTTCCCGGAGCACCACGAGTCGCACGCCGCCAGCGCGTTTTATCCGTCCCCCTACGAGAGCGCCGCCATCCTGACGCTGGACGGGGTGGGCGAGTGGGCCACGAGCACGCTGGGGCGGGGCCAGGGGCACCGGATCGAGATCTTCAAGGAGCTGCGGTTCCCGCATTCCCTCGGCATGCTCTACTCCGCCTTCACGTACTTCACCGGCTTCAAGGTCAACTCCGGCGAATACAAGCTCATGGGCCTCGCGCCGTACGGCAAGCCGAAGTATACCCAGGTCATTCTCGACAACCTGCTGGACCTGAAAGAGGACGGCTCGTTCCGCCTCAACATGGAGTACTTCGGGTACCTCGACCGGCTGACGATGACGAACGAGAAGTTCGACGGCCTGTTCGGCGGGCCGCCGCGCAAGGCGGAGTCCGAGATCAGCGAGCGCGAGATGGACATCGCCGCCTCGATCCAGAAGGTGACCGAGGAGATCGTGATGCGAATGGCCCGGCACGCGCACCAGGTCACGGGCGAAAAACACCTCTGCCTGGCCGGCGGCGTGGCCCTGAACTGCGTGGCCAACGGCCGCCTCCTGCGCGAGGGGCCCTTCGAGGACATCTGGATCCAGCCGGCCGCCGGCGACGCCGGCGGCGCGCTCGGGGCCGCCCTGCTGGTCTGGCACATGGTGCACAACCAGCCGAGGGCCGCCGGCGGGGACCGCGACAAGATGAAGGGCGCGTACCTCGGCCCCGCCTTCACGGACGACGAAATCCAGGCCTTCCTCGACTCCCGCGGCTATGTCTACAAGAAGCTGCCCGAGGCCGAGTGGGCCCCGGCCGTCGCGAAACTGATGGCCGAGGAAAAGGTCGTCGGCCTGCTGCAGGGGCGCATGGAGTTCGGGCCGCGCGCGCTCGGCGGCCGCTCGATCATCGGCGACGCGCGCTCGTCCAAGATGCAGTCGGTGATGAACCTGAAGATCAAGTATCGCGAGTCGTTCCGGCCGTTCGCGCCGACGTGCCTCGCGGAGAAGGTCAGCGACTACTTCGAACTCGACCGGCCTTCGCCGTACATGCTGCTCGTGGCCCAGGTGCAGCGCGACCGCTGCAAGGGGATCGAGGAGAGCAAGACGCTGAACATCCGCGAGCGGATCAACCAGGTGCGGTCGGACATCCCGGCGATCACGCACGTGGATTATTCCGCGCGGGTCCAGACCGTGGACCGCCGGGACAACGCGCGGTACTACGACCTGATCAAGGCCTTCGACGCGCTCACCGGCTACGGCGTGATCATCAACACCTCGTTCAACGTCCGCGGCGAGCCGATCGTGTGCACGCCGGAGGACGCGTACCGCTGCTTCATGCGGACGGAGATGGACGCGCTGGTTCTCAATTCGTTCGTGCTGGAGAAGGGCGCCCAGCCGGCCTGGAAGGATTCGGCGGATTGGAAGAGCGAGTACGTGCTGGATTAGGCCCGGCGCGGGAAGATCGAAATCGGGGATGGAACGACTATGCGCATGCTGAAATACATCGGGCGGCTGATCAAGGAGTTCTTCGAGTTCGCCTGGCACAACAAGGCCTGGTGGATCGTGCCGGTCGTGCTGATCCTCCTCCTGCTGGGCTTCCTGATCGTCTCCGGCTCCGCCGTGGCGCCGTTCATCTACACCCTCTTCTGATCGGAACGGCCCGGCCGTTCGGGAGCGCCGTCCCGGGATGAAAGTGGCGATTATCGGTTCGAAGGGCCTGCTGGGGGCCGATCTGTGCGCCGCCTGCCGGCGCGCGGGGATGGGCGTCGTCGAACTGGCGCGCGAGCAGATGGATGTTACGCAGCCGGCGAAGGTACGCCAGAGCCTGCCGCCGGTCCCATGGGTGATCAACTGCGCCTCGTTCAGTGACGTGGAGGCCTGCGAGAAACAGCGGGCCGCCGCCTTCGCCGTCAACAGCGAGGGGGCCCGCGCCCTGGCGGTGAGCTGCGCCCGCCGGGGCATCCGCCTGATGCACATCAGTTGCGCCGGCGTGTTCGACGGGCGCAAGGCAACGCCGTTCAAGGAAACGGACGAGCCCAACCCGCTCAATGCCCACGGCTTGAGCAAGCTCGCGGGCGAGAAGGCGGTGCGCGCCGAGGGCGGCAAGAGCCTGATCGTGCGCCTGCCCTCGCTGTTCGGATGGGGCGGACAGAATATCCCGGCCGGGCTGTTCGCCGCCCTGCAAGCGAAGCAATTGCCCCTCAAGGTGCCGGCCGAAGAAATCATTGCCCCCGCCTACAGCCGCCACGTGGCCGAGGGCCTGGTGAAACTCCTGTCGCTGGACGCCACGGGCGTGGTCCACGTCGGGCCGGCCGGCCGCTGCACCTGGAAGGAGTTCGCCCAGGTCCTGGCGGACCGGATCAGCCCGGGCGCACCGATCGAGGAGGTCCCCATGGCGCTCTACTACCCGCTGGCCGAGCGGCCGATGCAGACGGTGCTGGATTCGCAGCGCTACCGCCAGTGGACGGGGCATGCCCTGCCGGGGTGGCACCAGGGTCTCGAAGCCTGGCTCTCGGAGGCGAAGAAAGATTAGCCCGCATTTCTCACAAGAAATGCGGGAAATTCGAATCCCGAATATCGAAATCCGAAACAAATCCGAATGATCCAATGCATGAAAAAGAGGAAAACAAAGCCGCTTTCTCGAACAGGCTGTTGAGGGGCTATACCCGGTACGGGTGAGAGGCGGTACGAACGGCGTCGCAGAGTTCCGCCCTCCAGTGGCAGGAATCATGGAGGGGCAAGCTCCTGCGAGCCCGAAATCTACCCGCATTCACCCGGATTTGGTATGAGATATCCGGGTTAGCGCGTGAGCTTGATGCGTGGCCCGGTATTCGAGGCCGGCGCGGAGGCCGGCGCCGCATGCTCGCGGGCCCGGATGTAGCGGTCGTTCAATTCCCGGTACGACTTCACCAGTTGCAGGTGGGAATCCTCCACCTCCGCCAGCCGCTTGCGCGCCTGCTGGGCCTCGTCCTTTTCGCGCTGGACGACGGACTCCATCAGCCGGAGACGCTGCTGTGTTTCCTCTTCCACGCGGGCGCCCGCGTCGCGGGCCTCCTGGAGTTCATGCGCCTTGGCGGTGAACTGGCTCATCAGGGAATCGTAGCGCGCGGACAGGTCCTGGTACGCCTTCATCCAGGTCATGGCGCGGGCCATGGGATCGGCGCCCCCGGTCTCCTCCAACTCCGCCTCGCGCAGGCGCTTTTCCTCGGTCAACCGCGCGACCTGCCGCTCGGCCTGCTCCAGCTGGATGCGGGCCGCCAACTCGCTTTCGCGCAATTCGGCCAGTTGCCGGGAGAGCTCTTCGTCCTGGGCGGCCGCGCGGTCGCGTTCCTGCTCGTACAGGTTCTTCCACTTGCGCGCCTCGTGATCGTGGAAGTCCCGGCTCTGGGCCAGGTCCTTCCAGGTCGCTTGGAGCGGCGGGGCGGGGGCGGCCGCCGGGGCCGCCCGCTCGCCGAGCAGCGCCTGCGCGGTCGTGGTTTGCGAAGTCTGGCGGTTCACGATCTCCGTGTCGCCCGCCACCTCGCCGGACTCGATCAGCACCGCGAGCGCCTGGACGTGTAACGGGCCGTACAGCGACCCGTCGGGCAGCCGCACGGTCCAGTTCATCTCCAGGGAGGTCAGGTCGGCGGCCGGATACCAGTGCCGCTGGTCCTGCGTAATCAGGTCTCCCGGGCCGATGCGCCCGTCCTCCGCCCACTGCCGGAGGGTATCCTCGTCGTGCGGCCCGTAGACCTGCCCGTCGGGTTGTTTGAGATACCAGGACATGCGGGGCTCAATCGCGGATGAACAGCTTCTGGCCGACGCGCAGCTTGTTGGCGTCCTGGATGCCGTTGTCTTCCATGATGACCTTGGCGCTCACCCCGTAGGCCGCCGCGATGGCGGAGAGCGACTCGCCGGGCTGCACCTCGTGTTCGTAGCCCGTGCTCGGCCCGGTCTTCCGCGATCCGCTCTGTTTCTTCGCGGAGCCGGAGGAGGACGAGGACCCGACGAGCTGCGCGATCTTCTTGCTCAAGGTGTCCACGAGTTCCTGCTTGTCCTGCTGGCGTGCCGCGTCGAGGGCGCGGATCCGCCGGTCCAAGTCCTCGATGCGCGACTGGAGCGCCATCGACTCGGAGGAGTCGGCGCGGGACTGGGTGGCGCGCAGCGTATCCATGTTCGCCTGGATACGGGAGATCTCCAGTTCCACGCCTTCCATCCGGCCCTCGAGGCGTCTCATCTTCTCCTGGACGAGCAGGTAGTCCTCGCGGCCGGCTGCGGCCTCGCGCTGCGCGTCGTCGTAGGTGACACAGCCGGCCAGGGACAACCCGGCGGCGGCAATGATCCAGGCCTGTTTCATCGTTTCATCCTCGCTGTTCCCTTTCTTCGTACTCCTCGCCGCCGGGCATCTCAAGAAAAATGGTCGGCATAACGCGCGCCTTCACATCCGGGAAGGCATTTGTTACAGAAGCAAGCGGCCCCGCGGGGCCGAGCGATTCATGGGCACACGATCCGCCATCCCGGAGTACTCCGTCATCATCCCCGCGCGCAACGAGGAGGACTTCATCGGCGCCTGCCTGGATTCCATAGACCGGGCTGCGGCCGCCGCGGGAACCGTCCCGGAAATCGTCGTGGTGCTCAATCGCTGCGAGGACGGGACGGAGGCCCGGGCGCGGGGCCGCGCCCTCCTCGCCCGGGAGGACGCAGCGAATCTCGCCGCGATCCGCAACGCCGGCGTCCGGGCCTCGACGGGACGGACGATCCTCACCCTCGACGCGGACAGCCGGATGGCGCCCAATCTCTTCACGGAGGTCCGCCGAGTCCTGGATGCCGGGGGCGGCGTCGGGGGCGGCGTGCCGGTTCGCGCGGAACGCCTGTCGGTGGGGATCCTCGCCACGGGCGCGCTGCTGCTGATCCCGTTTCTCCTCCGCGGCGTGTCCGGCGGATTGTTCTGGTGCCGGCGGGAGGATTTCGACGCCATCGGCGGCTTCGACGAGCGCCGGCTGTCCGGCGAGGATTTCGATTTCGCCGTGCGATTGAAGAGGCATGGCCGGGCCACGGACCGGAAGTTCCGCACGCTCTGGCGCACCCACATCGTCACGTCCTGCCGGAAGTTCGACCGGTGGGGCGACTGGTTCGTCTGGAAAATGATGCTTCGCCACCCGCGGGATTTCGTGAACACGTACCGGGGATCGAACCCGGAAGCCGCCCGGCGCTTCTGGTACGAGGCGGAGCGCTTCAGGAAACCTTGAGCCGCGTCACGCCGTGCGCAGCAGTTCGCGCATCCGCTCGACCACCGAGCCGGCGGCCACGCCGCCGTTCACGAACTCGTCGAAGTCCGCCTCGCGGCTCACGGCCCCGACCGGCCCGTCCACGCTGATCATCGGCACGGGCTCCCGGGTATGCCCGCGCACGCTCACCGGAGTGCGGTGATCCATGCACACGATCAGGCGGTAAGGTTCACCCTTCTCTTCCAGCGCTTTCCAGACCGGGGCGACCACCTTCGTTTCGAAGGCCTCGATGGCTTCGACCTTCAGGGCGGCCTTACCCATGTGACCGCACTCGTCCGGCGCCTCGATGTGCACGAAGACAAACGGGTGTTTCCCGATCACGTCCAGCGCGGCCTGTACCTTGCCGGCGTAGTTGGTGTCCAGGAAACCCGTTGCGCCCGGCACGTGGATGACGTCCAGCCCGATCAGGCGGCCCAGCCCGCGGATCAGGTCCACGGCCGTGATGACGCCGCCGGTCAGGCCGTACAACTCCCGGTAACCGGGCAGCTTGAGCGCGCGGCCCTGGCCCCAGAGCCATATCTGCGTGGCGGGCTTCTTGCCGGCGGCGATCCGGGCCTTGTTGACCGGGTGGTCGCGGAAGAGCTCGGCGGATCGCGCCATCAGGGCCCGGACCTCGTCCTGGCCGTCGCCCGCGGGCAGGTAGTCCGCGACGCCCTTGCCGGAAATCTCGTGCGGCGGCTCGGTCCGGATGTCGGCCGGGCCGTTCTTCCAGATCAGCAGGTGGCGGTAGCTGACGCCGCCGTGGAAATGCAACCCGTCGCGGCCCTGGTCTTTCTCCAGCGCGGCGATCAACGCGCGGCCTTCCTCGGTTGTGATGTGGCCGGCCGAGTAGTCGTCCATGCGCCCGTCCGCGACGGTGACCAGGTTGCAGCGGAAGGCGACGTCGTCCGCGCCCAGCGGCAGGTTGGCGCCGGCGGCCTCGATCGGCGCGCGGCCGGTGTAGTGATCTTCCGGCCTGTATCCGAGCAGGCTCAAGTTGGCCACATCGCTGCCGGGCGCGAGCCCGGACACGGGCACCGTCTGGACCATCCGCAGGTCGCCCGCGGCGGCCAGCCGGCGGATGTGGGGAATGCGCGCGGCCTGAAGGGGCGTGCGGCCGCCGAGCTCCTCGACCGGGTAATCCCCCATGCCGTCACCGACCAACACGACGATTTTTCTCTTTTTCATAGGAACGCGATACCCTACCGCAAGGCTGCGGTCCGGTCAAATTCCGCTTGCCCCGTCCGCCCGCCCCGGGGAATACTGCCGGGGAGGCGTGGGAAGAACAGCAGGAGCGAAGCGAGCATGTCGGATCGGCTGTATCCATTTCGATTCAAGCCCGTGTACAAGGACTACCTCTGGGGCGGAGACCGCATCCTCCGCCGCTACGGGCGCGCCGCACCGCCCGGCGTCTACGCCGAATCCTGGGAGATCGCCGACCATCCCGACGGGATGAGCGTGGTGACGAACGGCCCGCTGGCCGGCCTGACCCTGCATGACCTCGTCGGGCGGTTCGGTCCCGCGTTGCTGGGGACGGGCGCGGAGACCGGGGCATTCCCCCTGATCCTCAAGATCCTGGACGCGCGGGAGCGGTTGAGCGTCCAGGTGCACCCCGGCGAAGAGACGGCGCTCCGGCAGGGAGGCGACCCGAAGACCGAAATGTGGTACGTGCTCGAGGCGGATCCCGGCGCCGGCGTGTTTGCCGGGCTCCAGCCGGGGGTGGACCGGGCGGGACTCCTGCGCGCACTCGAGTCGAAAAACGTGGAGAAGGTGCTGCGCTTTGTCCCGCTCTCCGCGGGGCAAGTGGTCTATATCCCGGCGGGCCGGGTTCATGCCATTGACGCGGGCTGCCTCCTGCTCGAGGTCCAGCAGCGCTCCAACACGACCTACCGGCTCTACGACTGGGACCGGAAAGGCCCGGACGGCCGCCCGCGCCCACTGCACAGGGACCAGGCCCTCGCCGCGATCCGGTGGCGGGACGACCTGCCGGTGGCGGTTTCGCCCGGTCCCGTGGAGCGCCACGGACTCAACGAGCGGCGGACCGTGATGACGACGCCCTACTTCGCCGTCGAGCATTGGCGCCTGGCCGGATCGGGAAGCCTGCCTTCCCGGTCCGCGGGAAAGACCTTCCAGGCCCTATTTGTCTCGGCCGGCAGTCTGTCGCTGGAGGCGGGGGGACACGTGGAATCGGTCGTGGCAGGCCACACCCTCCTGTGTCCCGCGGCCCTGGAGGACGGCCAATGGAGCCCCGGGGCGGCCGGCGCCGAGGTGTTGTGCGTCACCCGGCCGTGAACCGGCCCGGGCCGGCCGTCAGGACCAGCCGCGCCGCTTGAGGAAGGCGTACAGCAACGCCGTCAGCAGCGCCGTTCCGCCCAGAATTTCCAGGTAGGCCTTCCACCACACCGGCCCGTCCACGTTCGGCTGGTGCTGGATGTTCATTCCGTAGAAGCTGGTGACGATCAGCAGGGGCATCGAGAGGGTGGCCAGCACGGTCAGGATCTTTATGACGCGGTTGACCTGCATCTGCTGCATGTTGAGGTTGATCTGCAGGGTGTTGGTCAGCATGTCGCGGTACGTGTCGATGCGGTCGCTGATCCGGGAGAGATGGTCCAGCAGGTCGCGGTAGTAGGGCAGCAGGCTGGTTCGAACGATCTTGAACTCGCCGTGGGCCAGGCGCGAGATCACCTCCCGCTGCGGCGTCACGATCTGCCGCAGGGGGTGAACCTCCGTCTTCAGTTGCAGGACTTCCGTCAGGATGTCCACGGACGAGTACGTCAGCGCCC
>JAGNIJ010000042.1 GCA_018001225.1 Kiritimatiellia bacterium
GCGGGATCAGCGGCAGGTACATCCGGTGCTCGGCGATGGTCTGGCCCAGGACGGGGTTGACGCTGGAGGAGGGCGCGAGGATCAGGAAGAAGGCCAGGCCCAGAAAACCCACGCCGGGCATCCTGAACAGCATGACCCCCGACAGGACGGCCAGGAACAGGATCGCCAGGCCCGCGGGCCAGACCACGGCCAGATGGTTCACCAGCACCATGCCGTAATCGAACACCAGCGGATGCGGCCAGAACGCCAGCTTGACATAACGATTCACCGCCCAGGCCTGGGTCATCAGGTACGGCCACCAGCTCTCGGGGCCTTGCCGCACCGGATCCCGAAGCATGAACACGAACAGCAGGCCCCACGTGGCGAACAGTCCCGCGTAAAAGCCTTTGCGCCGTAGAAACAGTTCGCGCCACGATCCGGCGAGGAAAATGCGGTCGTACGCCAGCGCCAGCACCGGAACGACCGCCATGACTTCCTTGCAGCCCATGCCCAGTCCGCAGGCCCCGACGCCGAGCGCCTTCCAGGCCAGGGGTTGACCGGAGGTCGTCGAGCGCTGCACGGCGTACAGGGTGGCCAGCGTAAATAAGGCCGTCAGCAGCTCGGTGCGCTGGTTGACGTAGTTGACGGCCGCCGTGTTCAAGGGATGGACGATCCACAGCAGGCCGGCCAGGGCGGCCAGCAGGGGGGCGGCCCGCGCGAGGTCCGCCTCCTGTCCGCGGCCGCGGAGGGTGCGCATCAAGAGCGCATAGAGCAGGAGCCCGTTCAGGATGTGCACCGCGATGTTGAACAGGTGGTACCCCGCGGGATGGTAGCCGCCCAGCGCGTAGTTGAAGGCATACGTGACATTGATGAACGGACGGCGCGCCAGGGTGATCCATTCCTCCTTGATCGGCGGCGGCGTCAGCACGGAAAACCAGTCGCGCCAGTCCCGCACGCTCGGATTGGCCAGCAGGTTCCACTCGTCGTCCAGGTAGAACGGGATGTCCAGTGTGCGGCCGTAGACAAGGACGGCGATGAAAACGATCAACGCGGGCGCGATCCAATTCGAGCGCCATCGTCCCGCCGTCCGCTCATCCGTATTCCCCGCGACCTGTATCGTCATTCCGAGTAGTTCCCTGCGCCCGCCCGACCCCGGCCTTGCGCTGCCGGGTTAAGATAGCCAAAAAGACCCGCACTATTCAATTCCTCGCCGGGCAGGTTCCGGCAAAGAAAAAATTGACGCGGGCGGCGAAATGGCCAAGCATGCTGCCACGAAAGTGTGGACCATGAGCGTTATTACGTCAAAAATCCTGGTCACCGGGGCGGGCGGGTTCGTCGGCGGGCAGCTCGTTCGGGAACTGGTTTCCCGGGGCGCGGCGGTCCGCGCCATGGTTCGCCACCCGGACAAGGCCGGGTTCCTCAAGGACCTCGGCGTGGAACTCGTCCAGGCCAACATGAAGGAGACCGCGAGCCTCGCCCGGGCCGTCGAGGGGGTGGGGGGGGTCTGCCACATCGCGGCCCTCTTCCGCGAGGCGGGCCTGCCGGATTCCGAGTATCACAAGGTCAATGTCGAGGGCACGCAATCCCTGCTCGAGGCCGCGATCGCCGCCGGCGTCCGGCGCTTCATCCACTGCTCCACGGTCGGCGTGCTCGGGCACATCGAGAACCCGCCGGCCGACGAGAATACGCCTTACAATCCCGGCGACGTGTACCAACGAAGCAAGATGGAAGGCGAGAAGATCGCGCTGGACTACTTCCGCTCCGGCAGGATCTCCGGCGTGGTGATCCGGCCGGCGATGATCTGGGGGCCGGGCGATACGCGCACCCTCAAGATGTTCCGCATGATCGCGCGCGGCCGGTTCTTCTACGTCGGGCGCGGCAGGGCGTCGGTCCATTTCATCGACGTCCGCGACCTGGCGCGCGCCTTCGTCCTGGCCCTGGAACACGACGAGCGCCACGGCGAGATCTACATCATCGCCGGGCGCCAGGCGCTGCCCCTGCGGTCGCTCGCGGAGGCCATCGCAAGCCGCCTGGCCGTGCGGCCGCCGCGCCTCTGCCTGCCGGTCAAGCCCATGCAGTGGCTGGGCTCGGCCTGCGAGGCCCTCTGCACGCCGCTCGGGATTTCGCCGCCGCTCTACCGGCGGCGGGTGGATTTCTACACCAAGAGCCGGAGTTTCAACGGGACCAAGGCGGAGCGCGATCTGGGCTTCCGGCCCGCGCAGGGCCTGGTCGAGGAAGTGGGCGACATCATAGAGGATTACAAGGAACGCGGCTGGCTCTGATCGTTCGGCCCCGGCCGTGGGGTGACGCGGAATGATGTGGGGAAAATGGGGTCGGATAGGCATGGTCGTACTGGTGGGAGGCCTGCTGGCCCATGCCGCCTGGGTGCTCGTCGGACACTTGCGCGCGGATAATCCCGGCAACCTGGACGATTCCGCGGGCCTGGTCTTCGACGCGCCCTCCAAGTGCCACAACGCCCGCACGCGCGTGTTGTTCGGCGCCTGGCGCACGGACGAATGGACGCCGTACCTTCATAGCCCGCTCCACACGCTGCTGATGGCCGGCGTCTTCAAGGCGTTCGGGGTCGGTTACGTCCAGATGCGCTGGCCGGGCGCTCTGGCCGCGTTTCTTTCGCTCGGCCTGCTCTATCTCATCCTGCGGCCGTACCACCGCGGCGCGGCCTGGCTGGCCGTGGCGCTTGGGGCCGTGAACCATGTCTTCCTCCTGTACGGCCGCTCCGGGCTGCTCGAGCCGGTGTTGACTTTCTTCATGTTGGCCGCCGTTTGGCTGCTGGGCTGCGGGTATCGCGCGGACCTTGATCCCGCCGCCGCGCGCCGCGCCTCGTGGTGTTTCGCGCTGGCCGCGATGATGACCGCCTTCGCCTTCCTGACCAAGGCCATCAGTTCCTACTTCGTGCTCGTCACGGTCGCAGTCCTTCTCCTGCAGCCGCCCGCGCGCCGGAGAAACGTGTGGCTGTTCCTGGCGGTCCTGGCCCTGTTCGCCGCGGCCTACCTGCTCTTCTTCGTCCCGGCCAACCGCCAGTTCCTGGCGCGGGAGACCGCCCACTGGGCGGGCCGGGCGATGGAGACCGATCCCTGGAGAACCTGGGCCCGGCAGCCGTTTTTCGTGGATATGCGGTCCGCGTGGATCCTGATGGTCCTGGCCTTTCTCGCCGTGCCCTTCTGCCTGCGGCGGGCGGATTCCGCCGAAGACCGCGCCCGCGCCGTCCCCGTGCTGCTGATGGCCCTCGTGCTGCTCGTCGGCAGCCAGTTCCTTGCTTTCGTGCAGTACCGCCCCTTGCGATACTATCTCCCCCTGGTTCCCTGCGTCATCGCGCTGGCCTCCGTCGCCGCCGCGCGGCTGGCGGACTGGGCCGCGGATCCCGTCCCGCACCGGCGTTTCACGTGGCCCCGGCTCCTGCTGGCGTGGGCTCTCGGCGCCTACGTGTTCATGCTCGGCGTCATGCAGCCTGTTCAGGCCAACTTGCCCGCGGAAAAACGGATGCCCTATGAACTGCGCCTGGCGCTCGGCGCCGCGGTCGCCCTGGCGCTGATGCTCCTCTGGCGCGGGACGGGCCGCCGCCTGGTGCGCTCCGCCCGGATCCGCTTCGCGGCCGCCGTGGCCGTTCCCGGCATCCTCCTCGTGGTCTATGCCATCGGGAACATGGACCGGAACCTGTACTGGACGCACAGGACTGAAAACTCCATGTATGATTTCAGCCGGATGCTGGGACGGGACTACCGGCAGGCCGTCTTCGCCGGCAGCAGCCCGACCTTTCTTGCGCTGGAAAACCGGCATCGTTCCCTGAAGGTTACCTTTTACGGAATCAACCAGAAGAGCATGCGCCGCGGGCGGGTCACGCACCTGATGCTCGCGCCCGGTCCCGAAGGCCTGGAGGAAATCCGGAAGACCTTTCCTGATCTGGCGCCCAATGCGCCGCCGCTGGAGCGCATCCAGGTCAGCGGGTATGTCCATGACCTGTACGCGGTGCGTCTGCTCCCGCTCGAAGCCGGGGTCCCCCGGCGGGAGCCGGGCGGCGCCTGGTCGGTCGAGGTGCGCAATCCCGATCCGCACAGCCCCCAGTCGGTCAGCCTGGTCGCGCTCGCCGAGGCGGACGGTCGCCGCGCGTGCCTGGGTTGCGACGAGAAGAACATCCTTCCTCTTACCGTCGCGCGGTTTGCAGTCGCCGCGCCGGAGAGGCCGGCCGGCCCGGTGGACATGTACTTGGTGCCGCGCCACGCCTGGTGGCCTGAACCGGAGGAGGCCGCCGGCCGGAATGCGCGGCGCCTGCACGATGCCCGGGCCTGGAACATGCGGGCCTGGCGGCTGAAGCCCTCGTCGCGGGCCCCGGCGTCCGAGGAGAGCTACGTAGGGACGGCCCTGGCGGAAAAGAAACCATCCCTGGTCGGCGTGCGCGTGCGCGGCGGCGCGGACCCGGCCGGCGAACTCCGCCTGGAAGAGTGGCAGGACGGCCAGGTGGTCGGCCGGCACATTCTTCCCGCCGATCGGTTGTCGCCGGACGCGTACTTCACGTTCATCGCGGCGGCGCAGGGCGCGCCGGACCGGCTGCGCCTGGTCTCGCGCGGCCGCGCGGCGCGCTGGGTGAACGGGTTCCTTGTTCTGCCCGCGGACCGGCTGAAAGGCATGGCGGTGGCGCGCGCCGGCGAATAGCCGGGTCAGTCCCAGCCCAGTTTCTTGCGCACGACGAACTGCGGCTTGCGGTTGACCGAGAGGAACAGGCGGCCCAGGTATTCCCCGAGCATGCCCAGCAGGAAGCACTGGATGCCGCCGATCAGCAGGATGGAAACGATCAGCGAGGCAAACCCGTGGGGCAGGTCGGGCCGGACCAGGCGCTCCACGACCGATACGATGCCCAGCACGAGACCGCACGCGGCCATGACAAATCCGGTGTAGGTGGCGAGCCGCAGCGGAAGGATCGAGAAGTTGATGAACATGTTGAGCCAGAGCCCGACCAGCTTGCCCACCGTGTAGTTGCTGCGGCCCCGCTCGCGCTCCTTGTGCTCGACCCGGACCTTCCCGATCCTTGTCGTGATCTGGAAGATCAGCCCGTCGATGTAGGGGTACGGGTTCGTGCAGCGGCCGATCTCGTCGACGAGGAAGCGGTTCATGAGCTTGAAGCTGCACAGGTACAGGTCGCGCGGCTTCTTGAGCATGATCGTGGCCACGCGGTCGTTGAACCAGCTCCCGAGGTTCCGGAGGAAATGGTGGTGCTTCTTCTCGTAGTAGGAATACACCACGTCGTAGCCCTTCCGGATCTCGTCGAGCATCCGCCGGACCTCGGGCGCCGGGTTCTGGCAGTCGTCGTCCATCTCGACCACGTACGCGCCCGACGTGTGCTGGAGCCCGGCCATGACGGCGTTGTGCTCGGTGAAGTTGCGCGAGAGCTCGACGTATTTCACGCGCGGGGCGTGCCGCGCCACCAGGTCCTCGCAGACCTTCCCGCTGCCGTCCGGACTGCCGTCGTTGACCAGCACGATCTCCAGCAGGACGTCGTCCAGCGACTGGAGGATGTCCTCGACCACGAGGCCGACGGTCCGCTCGCCGTTGTAGACGGGAATGACGACGCTCAATTCCTTGTTCATGCCGAATCCTCCGCGAGGGCTTCCGCCGCGGCCTCGGCCGCGCGGCGGGCGTCCTCGTCCGTCATGTCGGGATACAGCGGGAGGCTGACGTTCTCGCGCGCGACGGCCCGGGTGACCGGCAGGTCGTGGTTCAGGTCCCGGTAGGCCGGATGCTCGAAAACGGGGACGGGGTAATGGATGGCCGTGGCGACGCCGCGCCGGCGCAGGGCTTCCCGCAGCGCCTCGCGGTTCTTCGCGCGGACCACGAACAAGTGGTAGGCGTGTGCGCCGCCGGGCGTCGTCCGCTGGCAGGCGGCGCGGTCCGGCAGGGCGGCGCGATAGAACTCCGCGATCGAGCGCCGCCGGGCGATCCAGCCGTCCAGCCGGGCCAGTTTTTCGAGCAGGAACGCGGCCTGCAATTCGTCGAGCCGGCTGTTCTGCCCGACCTCCTGCGACAGGCGTTCCGTGTCATATCCGTAGAAGCGCCCCCGCCGCAGTTTCTCCGCCAGCGCGTGGTCCCCGGCGGTGATCAGCCCGCCGTCGCCGAGCGCGCCGAGGTTCTTGGTGGGGTAAAAACTGAAGCAGCCCGCGGCGCCCAGGTTGCCGACGCGTTTTCCGGCCATCTCCGCCCCGTGCGCCTGGGCGCAGTCCTCGATCACGGGCACCCCGGCTTCCCGGGATACGGCCAGGATCGCGGGCAGGTCGGCCGGGTTGCCGTAGAGGTGGACGGGGATCACCGCGCGCGTGCGGGCGGTGATCCGCCGGGCCAGGTCGTCCGGGTCCAGAAGCCAGGTGTCCTCGCGGATATCGGCGAAGACGGGGCGCGCGCCGGCCTGGCGGATGGCGTTGACCGTGGGGATGGCCGTGTTGGCCACGGTCACAACCTCGTCACCCGGCCCGATGCCGAGGGCCTTCAGGACGAGGACCAGGGCGTCGGTCCCGTTGGCCACGCCGACGGCGTGGGCGGAGCCGTTCCAGCGGGCGAATTCCTTTTCGAAACGGGCGACCTCCGGGCCAAGGATCAGCTGTCCCGAATCCGCCACGCGGTCGAGGGCCTCGTGCAGCGCCCGGCGGAGGTCCCGGTTTTGCGGGCGGTTGTCGAAAAACTCAATCATCGAGATAGTGCCGCCGGTTCGCGCGATAGTAGTCGAAGGTTCTTTTCATGCCGTCCCGGATGGACACGCGCGCGTCCCAACCGACCGCCTCGCGGATTTTCCGGTAGTCGGCGTAGTAGTCGCCGATGTCGATCCGTTTTTTCTCGGGCGGGAAGGGGACCTTCTCGATCGGCACGCGGGCGCCGCTGACTTCGACCATGAGGTGGGCGAGGTCCCAGAGCGAGATGTGCTCCGGCGCGCCCAGGTTATAGACCTGGCCCCAGCACCGGTCGTTCTGCCCGACCTGGAGCAAGGCCTCCACCACGTCGTCGACGTAGTTCAGGTCGCGGACCTGGGTGCCGTCGCCGAAGACTTGGATTGGCTTCCCGTCGAGGAGGTTCCGGATGAACCAGGCGATGAAGCCCTGGCGGCTGTGCCGGATGAGCTGGCGCGGGCCGTAGGTGTTGGTCAGGCGCAGTACGCAGGCGCGGATCCCGTAGACATCGTGGTAGAGCCGGTGAAACGACTCGCCCGCGAAGTTGTTCACGCCGTTGACGTCGGTGAACGCGACCGGGTGCTTCTCATCCACGGGCAGGTATTCCGGCTTGCCGTACACCTGGCGCGTGCCCGTAAAGACGATGCGCACGTCCGGGTTCCGGTGCCGCGCGACCTCGAGCAGCGAGAGCTGGCTTCGGGAGTTGATTTCGAGGTCCGTCATGGGATCGGTCATGCTCTCGATGTGGCTGACCTGGCCCGCGAGGTTGAAGATGAAATCCTGCCCGCGCACGAGGTATTCCAGCCCGTGGGCGTCCCGCACGTCGGAAATGTTCACGTTCACCCGGCCGCGCACGGGCTCGATGTTGAAGAGGTTGCCGCCGTGGGAGGGGATCATGGAATCCACGAGCGTCACCTCGGCGCCCAGCTCCACGAGCCGGAGGGCCAGGTTGCTGCCGATAAACCCGAGCCCGCCCGTGATCAGCGTTTTCTTCCCGGCGTAGGTTTCCATGGGAGGCATTTAACAGGATGGGCGGGTGGCCCGGCAAGCCTTCTCGCCTGTAGCCGGCTTCGCCGAAGCCGGCTACAGCTTGCAGCAGCGCGCGCAGGCGGGGAAGAGCCCTTTTTGCAGGGCCTTCCGGAACGCTGTGTAGCGCGGGCCGTTCCAGACCTTGAAGAACCCCTCCTCGAACACGTTGCCCATCCGGAAGGAAATCGATTCGCAGGGGTGCGCCTCGCCGTCCGGCCGGATGAAGAGGGCGCGCCAGGCGAAAAGGCAGTGCCGCTTTGACCGGAACGTGGGGGAATACCATGAGCGCAGCTCTTCCGCGGAGAGCACGGGGGTGAAGGCGACCCGCCGGCCGAACGCGCGCTGGAAGGCCGTGATGCGATCCAGGTAGCGCTCGGCCATTTCCGTGACGTCGTAGATCCAGCTGGTCGCGTGGATGCGGGGCTCGTCGGGGAAGGCGGTTTTCAATGCCCGGGTACAGACCGCGCCTTCCGCGGGGGAGTAGAAGGTCGGGTGCCCGAAGCGTACGAGGTCCACGCCCAGGCCCAACGCGGTTTCGGCGACGCGTTCCAGGTCTTCCAGGTTGTGCTCGCAGATCGTGGTGTGGGTGATTACCTTTGTCCGGCGCGGGCGGATCCGGACAAACTCCCGGATGTGGGACACCATCTTGTCGTACGCGCCGGGTACGGCGAGAATTCGGTCGTGAACATCCCGCGTGCCCTGCAGGGAAAACGCGATGTAGTCCAGCCTGGCCTCGACGAGACGTCCGGCCAGTTCCTCGTTCAGCAGGAGCCCGTTGGTGAACAGGCCCACCGGCATTTTCCGTTTCTTCACCGCCTGCACCAATTCGACGATGTCCTTGCGCACGAACGGCTCGCCCCCGAAGAGGATGATGCCCGGCCGCTGCGGCGCCACCTCGTCGAGAAGGCGTTCGATCCGGTCGAAGGGCATGTCGGCGTTGCCCTTCTGGTTCAGCAGTTCCGACAGGTTGCACATCGCGCATTGCGCGTTGCACCGCAGCGTCACAAAGAGGGCGAGATTCAGGACGCGCGAGCTCCGTCCGTCCTTCCGGCGCATATCCCAGGGGAGTAGGGCCACGTCCCGCAAAAACTGCGGAATGGTGTACGCGCTGAAATAGCGGTAGTTGACGACTTGTTTCCTGGCCAGGTTGATGAGGCTGCTCATGGGCAGGGTAACTTAATCCGTCTCCACCCCGGCGGCAACGGGATTCTGATACCAGGTACGGGTGAGAGGCGGTACGAACGGCGTCGCAGAGCTCCGCCCTCCAGTGGCAGGAATCATGGAGGAGCGAGCTCCTGCGAGCCCGAAATCTACTCGCCTTCACCCGGATTTGGTATGATATTCGGCGGGATCGTCCCCGGTGGCAGAATTCGCCATGGCGTCATCTTTTTTATAACAGCAAGCATCCTCCGCTAGGCCATACTTTGCAAAGTATGGCCTAGCCTTTTGCGGCCTGATCCGCGAAATTACAATTAAGAAATACTAATGTGTATAATATGTAACCTATTCTATAACAAATAGAAGCAATACGTGCGGATATTCTCTATGGGCGAAATCGCAGGATAGCCCTAGGCCATACTTTGCAAAGTATGGCCTAGGGTCCTGAGTCTTCGTGTGCATGCTGGCTGGCGGGATGCCGAGCCAAGGGCCCTCTGAATATTTCCAAGGAGAGGCTGGGGAGAACCGCCAAATCGGACGAGGCCACAATAAAGAAGGTGATTCTCTCCGCGGTGTCATTATTCTGTATGTATGAAAAGGGATGTCTGGCTGATCCTGGCCTTGACCGTCGTTTTTGCAGTGACCGGGGGGGCGCCGTATTTCCATCCGGACGGACTCGTGGATGAGGCGGTGACCGCGCTCGACCACCGTGGACGCACGGGCTTTTTCTGGTACCCCGGGTTCATCATATACCTGAATGCCACCGTCTATGGCGCGCTGCGCGGGCTAAGCCGGCTCTTCGGCGGGCCCGGGGATTGGGACGCGCTGGGGGACGCCCTGGACGCGCTGCCCGGCCTGTCCTTCAACACGCCGGGCCATCTGGTCACGGTGGCGTTCGCCTTCCTCGGCGCCCTGGCGGCCTATCTCGTGGTCCGCCGGTTGACCGGCAGCCGCGGCCCGGCCCTGTTCGCGGCGGGCCTGCTGGCCGTCTCGCTGCTCTGGGTGCGCAACGCGCACTATGTCACGCCCGACGTTCCGCTGGCCTCGCTCTGCCTGCTCACCGTGTACGCGACGCTCGTCGCCGTCGGGGCCGGCGCCCCGTTCGCGCGCCGGCACCTCGTGCTCCTGGGCGTGTGCCTGGGACTGGTGGCCGCGACGAAATACAACGGCGCAGTCGTGGCGCTGCCCGTGGGACTGGCCATGCTCTGGTCCTACCGGGGCCGCTATCCCCGGATGATCGGCGACGGGCTGCTGCTGGGCGCCGTGGCGATCGCGGTGTTCGCGGCGCTGAACCCGTACCTGTTCATCGACTGGAAGACGGCGCACGAGCAGTTCCTGTTTCTTGCCAACGAGTTCAGCGTCGGCAAGCTGGGCTTCGAAATCGAGAGCGGCTGGCGGCACCACCTGGCCGACTCGCTCTACCACGGCTACGGGCCGGTGCCGATGCTCCTGGCGGCCATCGGAATCATCCGGGTGCTGGCGGGCCGCGATATCCGCGCGCGGGACAAGGCCGTGCTGTTGGCCTTCCCGGTCGTCTTCTTCCTGCTCATGGGCCACGAGAATGTTTCGTTTGCCCGGCACATCGTGCCGATCCTGCCGTTCGTCGCCGTCCTCTCGGCGCTGGGCGGGGCCTGGGTGTTCGAGACGGCGCGCCGCTGCGTGCCGGAGCGCGCTCTCCCGTGGGTCCTGCTCGCCCTGGTCCTGCTGGCGCTGGTCCCGGGCGCCCGGCAGTCGGCCCGGCACAACGCGCTGCTCGCGGCGGGAGATACGCGGCAGGACCTGGTGCAGTTGCTGCGCTCGGCGTCGAATCTGCCGACGGTCAACGTGTATGCCGGCTACTACGGCAAGCGCGATGTGCGCAAGGGCCGCCTGCCGTTCCGGCATTTCGTCATGAGCAGCACGACTTTCAAGGAAAAGCGCGATCCAATCCGCGGCGTCTTTCACCACCCCCTGGATATCATCGTGCTCGACAGCTTTTCCCACGACCGGCTCCTGCGGCCGGACGGCAGCCGCACGGAAGCCCCCGCGCCCGGCGAGTTCGAGGATTTACGCGTGCTGCAAATCAGTCCTTTCCGGATCGACAAGACGCAGGTGCCCCTGACGTCGGAATCCATCTATTCTCCCTCGCTGCCGGACATGCGGTATCGCCGGCGCGCCGGCCCGTTCATTGAAATCTATTGCAGGGCCGGACCGGTGGCCGACGGCCTTCGCGCGGCCCTCGAACGCTCGGGCGTGCCCGGAGCGTGGCGCCCCGGCCGCGAGGGATACTACTTCAACCGCGCCGGCGGCCCCATCGAACTGCGCTGAAGCGATGAAGAAGAACCTGCTGTATGCCCTGTTCAGCGTGCTGGTCACCGCGGGCATCTTTGCCTGGCTGTTCCAGCACGTGACGTGGCGCGAAGTGGCCGGCCTGTTGCGCGAGGCCGACCCGCGCGGCCTGGCGCTGTTTCTCCTGGCGTCGCTGACGATGAGCGTGTTCCGCGCGTGGCGCTACCTCGTCATGCTGCGGGCCTCGGGCTACTCGCCCGGCAAGCTGGCCCTCTACCTGGTGGTGCTCGTCCGCAACACGTTCTCCGACCTGCTGCCGGCGCGCCTCGGGACGCTGGTGTACATCTACGTGGTGACCGCGCGGCTCGGTATCCCCTTCGGCGCGGCCTCGTCGAGCTTTGCGCTGGCTTTCATTTTTGACATGATCGCGCTGGCGCCGATGATCGCCTGGGCGGCGGCCGGGCTGGGCGGGGCCCCCGTGGCCGTGCTGGTCGGATTCGGCGCGCTGCTGGCCGCGGCGATGATCGCGCTGCTGGCGGGACTGCCCGGGCTCGCGCGCTGGATGGCCGGGCGCGTGGGACGAATTCGCTGGCTGGGCTCGGCGCGCGCCGCGCGCTGGCGGGAGGCGCTGGAAGACGTCGTCGCGGACCTGCGCAAGGCCCGCGAGGCGGGAATCTACGGGAAGGTGTTCGTGCTTTCGCTGATGGTGCGGCTTTTCAAATACGCGTCGCTCTACCTGTTCCTCTTCGCCCTCGTGGCGCCGCGGGGCTACGGGTGGCAGGCCCTGCCCGTGTCGCGGGTCTTCACCGGGCTCTGCGCCGCGGAGGCCGCCGCCAGCCTGCCGGTTTCCGGCCTCGCCGGGTTCGGCGCCTACGAGGGAACGTGGACCCTGGTCTTCCAGTGGCTGCTCTTCCCCGCGCCGCTGGCCGTGATGACGAGCGTGGCGCACCATCTCTTCACGCAGATCTATGGCTACGCGCTCGGCGGGCTGGCCCTGCTGCTGCTCCTGCTGCCCTTCTGGCGGCGCCGGCCCGCCGCGGCCCCGCCGCGCCGCGAGTCCGCCGGGCGCTTCGCGGCCAGGCTGACCGCGCTCCTCGCCGGTGTCGCCGCACTGGCCGTGCTGTTGTACCGCCTGTGCCCGGCCGCCCGGGCGGAGTCCGTCCCGTCCCCGCCGTCGGAACAGGAGAAGGCCGCCCTGTCCCAACTCGCCGGCCGCCTCCGCGGCCGCGTGGTGTTCCAGCGGCCCGACGGCATCTACGCCGCCACCCTCGGCGAGACCGCGCCCGTGCATTTGGCCTCACATGGCAGTTTCCCTCGATGGTCCCCGGACGGCCGGCACGTCGCGTTTCTCCAAAGCAACCGCGTAACGTGTATCGCGCGCGGCGGCGGGGAGCCCGAACCGCTGGCCGAGGTCTTCGCGCCCCGCGCCCTGGCGTGGCATCCGTCCGGCGCGGAAATCTACTTCACGGACGGGCTGCTGATCCGCGCCGTACATGTCGAGACGCGCGCCGTCCGCGACGTGATCTCCGGCCACCAGTTCCGCGAGCTCGACATCGCCCCGGACGGCCGGCTGGCCGTGACCGTGCGGGGGAGGGGAATCTCGATCATGGGCTTCGACCCCGCGTCCGGCCGATCATGGCGGATCGCGGGCGGCTGCTCCGCCAGCCTGTCGCCCGACGGCAGGCGGGTGACCAACAACGAGGGCGACCACCGGAAACTGTCGATCCGCGATTTCGAGTCCGGCGCGCGGCAGGGGACCGTGAACGCGCCGCCGGGCCTGGCGTTTGACAACCAGTTCTGGTCCAATGACGCGGGCTGGATGGCGAGCCGGTCCGAGGGGCCGTTCGAGGATATATTCGTCCACGATATCTTGAAAAACGAGGCCGTCCGCGTAACGTTCCTCGGGCAATGCGATCGGCCCGACCTTTTCATTGAAGCCGGCGACTGAATGAAGAAGACAGCACGATTCCTTTTGACGGCGGGCGTCACGCTCCTGGCCCTTGGGGGCGTGGGGTACTGGCGACTTCACGTGGCTTGGCGCGTGCCGGGACCGGGGAGCCGCATCGTAATCCCGGTGTTCGCGCTGCATCGCGTGGTGCCGGGCGAGGCCACGGAATACGTCATGAGCCCCGGGCACCTGGACAAGCTCCTGCGCGAACTGGACAAACGGGGCTATATGCCCGTTTCGCTCGATCAGCTGGAAGCCGCCTTGCGGCGGGGTGGGCCCCTCCCGAGGAAACCGGCCATGCTCACGTTCGACGACGCCTACCTCGACATGTACGAGCACGCGCTGCCGGTGCTGAAAAAACGCGGCTGGCCGGCGGTGTTCTTCGTGCCGACGGGTAAGATCACCAGCCCGCCCGCGGAGCGCGTGGTGTGGGGCGACGGCCCGGACCCGAAGGCCATGCAGTGGCCGGAAGTGCAGGCGATGAAAAAAGCGGGCATGGAGATCGGCTCGCACGCGTGGACGCACATCAACCTGGTCAAGGCCCTGCCGGAGACGGTGAAGGCCGAACTGGAGACCAGCCGCCGGATGCTGGCCGAGCAACTCGGCGCGGAGCCGATCGCCCTGGCCTATCCCGGCGGGCGGCACAACCGCGAGGTGCGCCGGGCCGCGGCGGAGGCCGGCTACCGGCTGGCCTTCTTGAGCGGCGGCGGTCCGATTCCCCTCGGCATCGACGACCTCTCCGCCTTGCCCCGGGTCCATGTGCCCGGCTACGTGGATCCCGGCGCGATCGTGCGCTCGCTTCCCGGGAACGAATGGCGTTGAACCCTTTGCGCCGCGAGGGCGCGGCGTCTCCATCGTCTGGAGGCGGGGCGCCCTCGCCCCGCAGAGGAACGACGCAAGTTCTGGAGTCGGGCCGTCCCCGGCCCGCAGAGGAAAAGCGCTGGTTTTGGAGACGGGCCGCCCCCGGCCCGCAAAATCAGGATCCGGCGTTGTTGATCCGACACAATAACTTGTGCATTTCCTCCGCGATCCGGCGGCGGCCGTCCTTGACCTGGTGGATGCCGTCGTCGCTGAAGAGCGCGTCCTGTTTCTCCTCGCGGAAGATTTTCTCCAGGTCGAGGAGCGGCGCGCCGGTTTCCGCCGCGACCTCGCGCGTGAGCTCGGTGTATTCGTCGTGCAGACGGTAGGCGTCCTCGATCCGCGCGACCTGGCGGTTGGCCACGAGCAGCGGGGTCAGCACCGAGGCCCGCGGCGCCGTGACCAGGATCGGCGTCGCGCCGACGGCCCGGATTTCGCGGACCAGCGTATCGAGATTCTGCCGGTACTCGTCGGGCGGCACGCGCAGGACGTAGTTGTCCGCGTCGGGCTTGGGCCGCTTCGCCCCGCGGCTGACGATGAACTGGTAGAGCCGCGAGCGATTCAGCAGTTTCTGGATCCGCCCGGAGAGGGGCCCGGCCCGGCGGGCCAGCTTGAGCCGGTCGGTCAGGTCGTCGCGCCAGTGGTCGTTCCAGCCGAAGTAGAGCGTGACGTAATCCGGCTGCAGGTACTTCGTCTGGCGGCGGAAGAGCCGCAGGCCGTGCTCGGTGGAATAACCGTGGACGGCCATGTTGAACGCTTCCCAGGGCCGCGGGGTAGGGGGGGCGTTGGTCAGCCGCTCGTGGAGGAAATCGGCGTACGGCGGGTTTCCCGAGGCCGTGCAGGAATCGCCCATGCAGATCACGCGCACGGTGCCGGCCGGCTTGTTCGATTCCGCTTCGCGGCCGAGGAAGCCCAGCGAGTTGATCCGCCGCCCGCGCCATTCCGCGCCGGGGTTGAACCGGAACTGGAGTTCCGAGTCGGGGATCATCCCGCGGTCGTCGTCCGGGTTCGACTTGCCGTCGCGCCCGACGATGGTGATCGGCTGCACGGGGGCGGAAAAGCGGACGAGGCGCAGGGCCAGTTCCCCTCCGATCAGCACCGCGCCGGCGGAAAAAACGGCCAGCAGGAGACGACGTAGCCACCAGCTTCCGCGCGTTTCGGTCATGGGAGATTTCCTCCGGGGGCCGGGATATCGAAGCGTCCGGGCAGCACGTCGTAGTAGACCACCGTGGGCGTCTCGATGGGCCGGTTTTCGTAGTAAATGCGCCCGATGAGCGTCACGATGTCCCCGTCCCGGAGGTGGCGGGGCGGCCCGCGCATGCCCGGGGCGCGCAGGATCGGCAGCCGCGCCCCGCCGAAGTCGCCGGGCTGGGACTCGACGATCACGTACCCGGCCTTCAGGCAGCCCCACTCGTCGAGTTGTACGAAGCGCAGCCGCCCCCACCAAGCCACGATTTTCAGGTTCAGATCGGTCACGGCGCCGAAGTGGGCGGCCTGCTCGGCGAAGACTTCCTCGTAGGTGATCCACGGACGCGCCTGGCCCTCGAATTCGTGACGGAGCCCGGCCTTGTCGATGGCCTGGCGCACCTGCGCCTCGGTGAGGCGCGCAGCCTGGTCCTCCGGCGCTTCAGGCCGGCGCGCCGCGCGGACCAGTCCGGCGGCGTAGACCAGCATGGCGGCGGCCAGCGCGGCGGCACCGAGCCGGCGGGCGAGCCGCAGGGCGGGCGGGCACGCCGTCCATTCGCTTGTGATCGAGCGCCGCGCGAAGAAAGGATCGACCGCCAGCCGCAGCAGCCCGTCGAGCGCCAGGGCGGCGAACGGAAGGAGGGCGTACTCGAGCGGCCAGCGGTAACGGTCCGCCGCCCCGTAGATGCCCGCGCCGGCCAGGGCGGCCGCGAGCCCTATGAGCAGGCTGCCCGCCCAGAGGGCCCCCGGGATTTCCGTGGACCCGCGCGCATCCGTCGCGCGCACGCGCAGGGGGAGCGCGCGCAGCAGGCCCGCCAGGGCCAGGGTGACCAGGACCATGAAATGGATGCGGCCCCAACCGCCGTGGCTCCATCGGATGCCGAACGCGCGATGCATGAATTCCGGGACCAGCACCTTCATGCGCCAGATGCAGGACATGACGTACTTGAAGCGGTCGGCGCGGACGAACTCGTCGGTCTCTTTTTGCAGGCGCCGGATCATCGCCAGTTCCGGCGCGTGCGGTTCGCGCCAGAGGGTCTCGTGCCAAGCCTTGCGGCTGTAGAAACCGGGGCCGTACATCGGGTGCGCGCCGTGCCACGCGTGGCGAGCGCTGATGGAGGAGTACATCGCGGCGGCCTGGCCGTGGACCCGGTAGTTGCGGTACTGCCACGCGCCGAGGGGCAGGAGGGTCACCAGGACCAGGATCGCGAGCGTCCGGAGCCGGGTCCGGGCGGGGACGTGCCGCGCGAAGAGCAGCATCAGCGCGAGGCCCCACAGGAACGCCAGCGCGGACGGGCGGACCAGGGCGGAGAACCCGAAGGCCAGCCCCGCGACCGTGGCCGTGGCCCAGGACGGCCGCCGCAGCAGGCGTGCACCGAGCCAGAGCGAGACGGCCGTGGTGAACACCGTCGTGGGCTCGGACATCAGGCTGTACCCGATGTGGATGTAGGGCGGATGAAAGGCCGCGAGGCCCGCCATGATCAGGCCGACCCGGCGTCCCCACATCTCCCGGCCCCAGAGGTAGGCAATCAAGGGCAGCAGGCTCCCGAGCAGCGCCACGCCCCAGCCGGCGGCGAGCGGGTTCTTTCCTAAAAAGAAATAGAAGAAGCCCAGGATCAGCGGGTGCCCCGGCGGGATGTAATTTTGCGAGCGGAATTGCTTGAGATAGTCGCCGAAGCCGCGGCCTTCGACGAGGTGCAGGGCGTGGATGTTCCAGGTCACGGCGTCGGAATCGGGGCGGCCGGTGGCCGGGTCGCCGTAGAACAGGTACGGCTTCGGGCCGTAGCGCAGTTCGTAGCGGAGCCACAGGGAGAGCGCGCAGAGCGTGAGAAGGATGAAGGCGATCAGAACGCCCCGGTTCTTTTGCGCCATTGGAGGGCGAGCGTCCCCGCGAGCCGGTGTGTTCATTCCGGGGCCTCCTCCGCCGCCGGCTGAACCGCCGCGGGTTCCGCCAACGGCGGGGCATATGGCGACCGGATCCCGAGATCCAGCCCGTCGCGAAGCAAACCGAGCAGGATGCCGAACAGGCAGGCGAGGATCACGTTACGCGGCAGCGGGTCGCGGCCCGCGGCCTTCAGGATCGCGTGGATTCCCGCGGCCATCAGCCCGGCGAGCAGCGGCAGCAGCAGGACGGCCCCCAGGAAGCCGGCTTCGCCGCGCGCGCCGCCTAGGACCGCGCCCCACGAGAATGTCAGCAGCGCGGCGCGAAGCCACGGGCGGCGCGTGGAACGAGTGAACCACCAGCCGGCAAGTCCCGCCAGTACGATCCAGCCCGTGTAACCGGGGGCCGCGCAGGACACGAACTGGTCCTGCAGCCGTTTCCCCGCCCAGCCCCAGTGCTTCAAGGCGACCGTGGCCACGGGCACGAGCGCGGACGCGAAGACCCACTTCGTGAGTTGGTTCAACGCGGGGGCCGCCCACCAGGCGGCGGCGAGGACGGCATACGCGGCGACGACGGGCGTCGAGACGTGGAACCAGAGCGGCGAAACCGCCAGGAACAGGGCGGCGAACGCGGCGGCCCGCTCGTCCTCGCTCCGCCGCAGCCGGTGCCAGGCCCCCAGCGCCGCCAGGCCGGAGAACAGGAAAAGCAGGTGCGTCGAAAGGAACGGAACCGTCGGCACGGGCCGGTGGCCGAACGCGGGCTCGTAGGAGCGGTAGAGGAACCTCACCCATAGCAGGATTGTCGCGGTCAGGACCAGGCCCGCGGCCCCGGCGCGGCCGAAAAGGGGGATCTCGTCGACGGGGCCTTCCCGCCGGTGGCCCGCGGCCGTGCAGGCCAGCGCGCCGGCGAACGTCCAGAGCAGGAGCCGGCCGGGATGGCGGCAGGACAATATGCCCAGCGGTGTCGCCATCTGGAAGCCGCCGAACAGGGAAGAGACCAGGAACAGTAGAAGAAACACGCCCGTCAGCGCGGCCAGCGAGCCCCGGACGCCGCTCCGGAGCCGGCGGATCACGGTGCTGTTCTCTTCCCTGGATTCCTGCATGCGCGCTAGGGTGGACACGCGGCGGGGGCTTGTCAAGGCGCGGGCTTTTTTTATCCCCATTCCATATTTTTCTGCGATAATGAGCCGGTCCGTTCGTCGGAGGGCCTGTTTCCACCATGACGGCGAAAATACTGGACGGGAAAGCCGTATCGCAGCACATGCGCGTCGAACTGGCGGCGCAGGTTGCGGCGCTGCGCTCGAAAGGCATTATCCCGGGGCTGGGCGTGCTGCTGGCCGGGGACAACCCGGCGTCGCGGGCGTACGTCACGGCCAAGGAGCGCGCCTGCGGCGAGCTCGGTATCTATTCCTCCGAGGTGAGGTTGCCCGCCTCCGCGTCGCGCGCCGAGGTCCTGGACACCGTGCGGGCCTTCAACCGCGATTCCCGCGTCCACGGGATCCTCGTCCAGCTTCCGCTGCCCGACGCCTCGATGGAGCGGGAGGTCCTGGAGACGGTGGACCCCGCGAAGGACGTGGACGGCTTTCACCCGGTCAACGTGGGGCGCGCGGACCTCGGCCTGCCGGCCTTCCTGCCGTGTACACCGCACGGTATCCTGCAACTGCTCCGGCGGTCGGGGATCGCCGTCGCCGGTATGCACGCGGTGGTGATCGGCCGGAGCCACATCGTCGGGCGGCCGCTGGCGAATCTCCTGTCGCAGAAGCGCGAGGGCGGCAACGCGACGGTGACGCTGTGCCACACGGCCACGCGCAACCTCGCGGAGCACACTCGGCGCGCGGACCTCGTCGTCGCGGCGGCCGGGCGGCCGGACACCGTGCGCGCGGACATGATCCGCGACGGGGCCGTGGTGGTGGACGTGGGCATGAACCGCGTGCCGGATTCCGCCGCCCCGAAAGGATGCCGGTTGGTCGGGGACGTGGCGTTCGACGAGGTCCGCGCGAAGGCCTCGTGGATCACCCCGGTTCCGGGCGGGGTGGGGCCCATGACCATCACCATGCTGTTGTTCAACACGGTGGCCGCGGCGCGCGGCGGCCCGGCGGAGGGCGGCTGACGTGCGCACGCTGAACCGCTATATCGGGTCCGATTTCCTGGCGTCGTTCATCATGACGCTGGCGGTCTTCACCTTCGTGATGACCTTGAGCGCGGTGGTCAAGGCCATCGACCTGCTCGCGCGCGGCATGTCGGGCGTCTTCATCCTCCGGGTGTTCCTTTACAACATCCCGTTTCTGCTGACCTTCTCGATCCCGATCAGCGTGCTGACAACGGTCCTCCTGCTCTTCGGCCGGCTGTCATTCGACGGCGAACTGACGGCCATGCGCGCTTGTGGGCTCACGCTGTGGCAGATCCTCGCGCCGATCGTCCTGGCGTCCATCGGCCTGTCGTTCCTCTGCCTCTACCTGAACAGCTCCGTGGCGCCGCGGAGCCATTTCGCGCGGCGGCAGTTGCTCTTCAGCCTGGGGATGGAGCAGCCCATCAACCTGCTGGAGGAGGGGCGGTTCGTCCGCGATTTCCCCGGGCTGATGGTGTACGTGGGCAAGAAATCCGGGCGCCGCGTCGAGGACGTGGTGGTCTACGAGATGGCGGACGAGGGCATCAAGCGCAACATCCGCGCACAAAGCGGCGAAATGCGTCCGGGCGAGAACCGGAACGTGATCATCATCGACCTGTACGATGTCCGGATCGATCAGCCGCGCGCCAAGGGAGAGGATTCCACGCGCTCCCAGTACATCAATGCCCAGCACTACCCCGTGCGGCTGGACTTGAACGAGATCGCGGGCTCGCGCGTGCTGAACAAAAAAACCTCGGACATGACCTACCCGGAACTGCTCTCGGCCATCCGGCGGGTCCGCGAAATCTATTCGCACCTCACGCCGCAGGAACTGTCCAAGCAGAGGATGTCCATGGTCGTCGAGGCCAGCAAGCGCTTGGCGCTCTCCCTGTCGTGTTTCGCCTTCGTGCTGTTGGGCGCACCGCTCGGCATGATCTCCCGGCGCAAGGAGTCGTCCGCCGGCGTCGGCATCAGCCTGCTGCTGGTCTTCTTCTTTTACTTCTTCATCATCCTGGCGAACTCGCTGGTCGGGCACCCGGAGTGGCGGCCGGACCTGATCGTCTGGTTGCCCGTGATCGGGGCGGAAGCGGCGGGTTTCTGGCTGGTCCACCGCGACAACTGACGTTCAGCGCCCGAACAGCAGCAGGAGCAGCAGCGCGAGCATCAGCAAGGCAAATCCGATTTTCAATCCGCGCTGCCGGTCCGTGAGCGTCGGGAAGACATAGCCGCAGATCGGGCAGCGGTTGTTGTTCGCGGGCACGCGGCACGCGCAGGACGGGCATTCTCGATCGCCGAAGGACTTCGCGGCGTCCACCTTCATGGGGCCGGGTTGGCGGTCTGGGGTTCGTCGTCGGCGAACTTGTACACGGTCTCCCCCGGCCGCGCCAGGCCCAGTTCCTCGCGCGCAATCCTCTCGACGTAGTCCGGGTCGGTCTGCAGCCGCTCCTGCTGCTTCTGGAGGTGGTGGAGCATCTCCTCCTTCAGGCGGATCTCCTCCTGCAGGGCGATCTCCATGCGCCGGAGTTCCCGGTACTGGCGGATGGGCGGCGCGAACGCAGCCACCGCCCCGATCACGACCAGCACGCCGAGGGCGAGCCAGGCCGCCCGGTATAGACCCATCCAGAAACTCATGGCGGAAACCATGGTAGACCGCTCCCCCGTGCGGTCTCAACAGGTTTTTTCCGGGGGCCGGCGTTTTCGCCGGCCCCCGGGAGGAACATCAGCGCAACCCGTAAACGGCCTGGCGGCCCAGTTCGGCTTCGATGCGCAGCAACTGGTTGTACTTGCAGATGCGGTCGGTGCGGCTCAGCGAGCCGGTCTTAATCTGCCCGGCGTTTGTGGCGACCGCGATGTCCGCGATCGTCGCGTCCTCCGTCTCGCCGGAGCGGTGGCTGATCACGGATGTGTACTTGGCCTGCCGCGCCATCTCGATGGCGTCGAGGGTCTCCGTGAGCGTGCCGATCTGGTTGACCTTGATCAGGATCGAATTCGCAACGCCCTTCTGGATGCCCTTCTTCAGGAACTTCGTGTTCGTGACGAACAGGTCGTCCCCGACCAGCTGGATCCGTCCACCGAGACGGTCCGTCAGGATCTTCCAGCCGTCCCAGTCGCCCTCGGCCATGCCGTCCTCGATGCTGACGATGGGGTAGGCCTTGACCCACTTCTCCCAAAAGTCGGCCATCTGCTCGGAGGTCTTCTCGGACTTGTCGCTCTTCTTGAAGACGTACTTTTTCTTCTTGCCGTCGTAGAACTCGCTGGCCGCGGCGTCGAGGCAGATGAAGACGTCCTTCCCGGCCTTGTAGCCGGCCTCTTCGATCGCCTTCATGATCGCGTCGAGCGCCGCGACGTTGCTGGCCAGCGCGGGGGCGAAACCGCCCTCGTCGCCGACCGCCGTGCTCAAGCCCTGCTTCTTCAGCACGCTCTTCAGCGCGTGGAACACTTCAGCGCCCATGCGGAGGCCCTCGGAGAAGGAGGCGGCGCCCTTCGGGCAGATCATGAATTCCTGCACATCCACGGGGGCGTCGGAGTGCGCGCCGCCGTTCAGCACGTTCATCATCGGCACGGGCAGCACCTTGGCGTTCGTCCCGCCGATGTAGCGGTAGAGCGGCAGGCCGACGTGTTGGGCCGCCGCGTGCGCCGTCGCGAGGGAGACGCCGAGGATGGCGTTGGCGCCCAGCTTGCTCTTGGTCTCGGTCCCGTCGAGGTCGATCAGCTTCCGGTCGAGCCCGGCCTGGTCCAGCGCGTCGAAGCCGACGATCTCCGTCCCGATCGCGTCGTTGACGTGGGCCACCGCCTTCAGCACGCCCTTGCCGAGGTAGCGCTTCTTATCCCCGTCGCGCAGCTCGATGGCCTCGTTCTCGCCCGTCGAGGCGCCCGAGGGCACCGCGGCGCGGCCCTGCGCGCCGGACGCGAGTTCCACTTCCACTTCGATGGTCGGATTGCCCCGCGAATCCAGGATTTCCCGCCCCACGACATCCACGATTTCCGTCATGTTCTTCTCCCTTGGGTTGGCTTCAGAAAACGCGGAGAAGGTAGAGAAAGACAGGCCGGATTGCAAGAGCAACCCCCGGATCCCCCATCCGCGCGTAAGCCCTCGGACAGATCGTGGGAGCATGGACAAGACCCTGGGATGGCGGCGACGGAGGCCCCGACTTCGCCCCGCCTACGTCGGGCAAGCCGTCGCCCTCCACGAAGGGTCATCAAGACTCTCGAGATGATTCTTGTAGGAGGGCGGTCGGCCCCGACCGCCGCGTGGGCGCGGCGTCTCCAACGTCTTGTTCAACCGGTGGAGACGGGCCGCCCCCGGCCCGCCGGAAGCCCCGCACGGTTGGAACCGCCAGCGGGAGCCGACCGTATTTCTCTGCCGCGCCGGTCTCGATAAGGAATTCCGGCCCGTGCTTACTCGCCCGATACCGGGATGCGGCGGCCTTCCGCCGCGGCCTTCCGCGACTTGGGCAGGGTGATGTTCAGCACCCCTTTCTTGAACTGCGCCTTGACCTTGTCCGCCTCGATGCCGGCGGGCAGCGGGATCACCCGCTGGAACTGGCCATAGCTTCGCTCCGAGAGGTAGTAGCTTTTGTTCTTCTCCTCCCGCTCCTGCTTCTTCTCGCCTTTCACGGTCAGGACGTTTTCATCCAGGCTGACCTGGATGTCCTTCTCGTCCAAGCCCGGCAGTTCGGCCGTGACCTGCACGACCTCGTCCGTCTCGGCGACCTCGAACTTCGGCGAGACCCGCCCCTCGGTCCGCTCCCCCCGCAACGAGGGGAGCCCGGGCCCCCCGAATTCCCGGAGGAAGCCGTCGAACAGCTCGTTCATCTCGCGATGGAGCGCCTCGAACGGGTGGGACGGATCCCGGGCCAGGGCGGATTCGCTTTTCTTCCGCCAGGGAATCAGGCTCTTCATGCGCCGCCTCCTTCCTATTCCGCCTCCACCTTGATCCGTTTCGGCTGCGCGGCTTCCGCCTTCGGCAGCATGACTTCCAGGACGCCGTGCCGGATGCGGGCCTTGATCCTCTCGCGGTCCACCTCCGTCGTCAGCGTGAACGAACGCCGGAACACCCCGGGCCAGTGCCCGCGGTAGAGCAGTTCGAGGCCTTCGGGCTCCTGGACCTGCTGGCTGCCCGTCAGGGTCAGCACGTTGTCCTCGAGCGTCACGTCCACGTTCTTCTCGTCCACGCCGGGCATGTCGCAGAGGACCATCACGGCGTCCTCCCGCTCATAAATGTCCGTCGGGGGGAGGAACACCGGGCGATCCTGGGCCAGTTCGACGGCGCCCGTGGATTCTTTCTTTTGCGGTTGCAAGTCTTTCGCTGGTGTCGTCATGGTTCGGGTACTCCTTTTTTTATTCCGCCGCGATGGCGATCTTCTTCGGCTTGCTGGTTTCCGTGCGGGGTAGCGTCAGCGTCAACACCCCGTTCGTGCATCGCGCCGATGCGCGGGCGTTATCCACCTCGAAGGGGAGGCGGAAGGTGCGGACGAACTTGCCGAACCCGCGCTCCGCGCGGTGGCACACCACGTTGTCCGACGGCTCCTGCGCCTTGCGCTCGCCCTGGAGCGTCAGTTGGTCGCCCTGCACGGTGACCTCCACATTCTTCGGTTCCACGCCGGGCACCTCGGCCTGCACGACAACCTGATTCGCGTTGCTCCAGAGATTCACCGCCGGGAACGCCTCCCGCTCCTCGGTGCCATATCCCTCAAACAGGCGATTCACCTGCCGTTGCAGCGCCCGCACGCTCCCAAACGGATCCAGACTTCCCAATTCATGCCAGTACATGCTGTACTCCTTTCTTTTCAGCCGCTGCCATTTCCAATTTACACACAAAGCATTACACGTGCCAATTAATGCAAATAATCATATCGTATTAATTACAAGAAAGATGCGAATACAGATGCGAGCTAATACATGAGTCATTATGACGCTTTTGTGTGCGACGAAAGCGCAATTATGACCCATGTGTATCCGGGTGGCTTAAGATGGTGAACGTGGAGGAATGGGCGGTACAGGATTTGAACCTGTAACATCCAGCGTGTAAAGCTGGCGCTCTGCCAATTGAGCTAACCGCCCGAAATGGATAGCCACAGCCTAGCGGCCGGCCGGCCCAAGTCAAGGCCGGCCATTCTCATACCAAATCCGGGTGAGGGCGGGTAGATTTCGGGCTCGCAAGAGCTCGCCCCTCCATGATTCCTGCAACTGGAGGGCGGAGCTCTGCGACGCCGTTCGTACCGCCTCTCACCCGTACCTGGTATCATTCTGGGCAGAACAGCAGGCTCATAGCGCCTGCTGTGCCGTGGACGTCTGTTGAAAGTACAGCGGGGGCTGCGAACCCGCTGTGATCCGGGCGCCGAAAAGCGCCAAAAGTAGAATTGCTGACGCGGTGCGGGTCAGCGCCAGTTCCGAAAAAGATCCTCGAACCAGTTCCCGCGCGGCAGCGCCCGGCGTGTTGATGAAGGTCTCGCGGAGCGGTGCGCGTAGGGCGCCGGGCCGACGACGATTTCGTCCTCCTGGCCGGGCCAGGCGGGATCCGCGCTTTCGAAGGGCGCCGGGCCCCGGATCCTGGCGGCCTCCTGTTGCACGGCCATGCGGTATTCCGCGCCGGCCGCCTGGTAGATGAACAGCGCGATGAGCAGCAGCATGGGATTAAACTGGAAGAGGGCGATCAATCCGAACACGACGGCCGTGACGCGCCCGACTCCGGAAGCGATGTAGGTCGCGAGCAGGTGTCCCACTTTTGGCGTGAGCCACGCGCGGAAGATGCGCCCGCCGTCCATCGGGAAGGAGGGCAGCAGGTTGAACAGCGCCAGCATCAGGTTGACCCCTCCCAGCATCGCGAGCACTCGGGCGGAAGGCGCCATGCCGAGGCCGGCGGCCAGGTCCGACAGGAGCCGGCCGGCGAAGTACAGTCCCAGGCTGACCGCCGGGCCCGCGACGGCTACGTGAATCTCATCCCGCGGGCGGACGGGCATGCGCTCCAGTTGGGCGACGCCCCCGATGGGCAGCAGCATGATTTCCCGGACGCGGCACCCTTTGCGCAACGCCACCAGGGAATGGCCCAACTCGTGCAGGACGACGCTGGCAAAGAACCCAAGGGCGCCCAGCAGGCCGCCCAGGAAGGATACGGAGGCGATCCGCGCCACGCTCACCGCGGCAAAAGGCAGCAGGATCAGCAGCGTGACGTGGGCGTAGATCGGAATCCCCGCGACGCGGGCTATGCGGATGGCGCTCATGGTTCTTATCAAAACAAGCCCTGCAGCATCCCGCCCTCCACCGGCACAGCGGCGCCGGTGATGGCGGCCGCGCGGTCCGAGGCCAGGAACGCCACCAGGTCGCCGAGCTCTTCGGGGTTCTGGAAGCGGCCCTGCGGGAGCCGGGCGAGGATTTCCTGCGTCACCTGCTCGCGATTCCCGCCGGTCTGCCGCATGGTGTTTTCAATCAACTGGTCATATCGCGCGGTCCGGTACGCGCCGGGCAGGACGGTGTTGACCGTGATGCCGTCGGCGGCCACCTCGCGGGCGAGCCCCTTGAGATAGGCGGTCACGGCGGTACGGAAAACATTGCTCAGGACCAGGTTCGCCGCCGGCTCTTTCACCGTCAGGGAGGTGATCGTGACGATCCGGCCCCAGCGCCGCGCGCGCATGCCCGGGACGAAATGGGCGCACATGCGACGGACGTACGTCAGGAGCGAGTCACAGGCTTTACGCCAGGCGTCGTCGTCCGCGTCGAAGGTCCGGCCCGCCGGCGGGCCGCCGGTGTTGTTGACCAGGATGTCCACCGGGCCCCAGGCGTCCGCAGCCGCCAGGCACGCTTCCACGCCGCCGGCCGTGGAGAGATCCGCCGCGATGGTCAAGACCTTCGCGCCGGCGGGGAAGGTCTCCGCGGCCTGTCGGAGCCGCGCGGCCGACCGCGACACAATGGCCACCTCGCAGCCCTCCCGCGCGAGCGCGACAGCCGAGGCCAGGCCCAAGCCGGCGCTCGCGCCGCCGACCAGCGCCCTGCGATTCCGTATGCCCAAGTCCATGGTCGTCTCCCGGCTGCTGAACACTTGCTTTTTGTGCGCCTATAGGTACCTTACCCTACATGCCACGCAGATGCGCGGTTGACAAGCAAAGGAGAATCACGTGAACAGAATGCTCGTGGGTTGGGTCGCCTTGGTCCTGCTGTTTTCCCTGCCGCTTCAACAGGCCTCCGCCTTGTGGGGCAAGCCGAAGACCGCGACGGAATCCGGCAACGCGGACATGAAGCTGGGCGAGTACAAGGGCCTCAAGCACGCGATCGGCTGCAAGGACTTTGGCAACGAGGCCGGCTGGAGCGGCTCGTGGAATATCGGCAACAATCTTTCCATCATGCTGGAATCCGCCCTCTACGACACGGGCCGGTTCGTGATCGTCGAACGCGAGAAACTGCGGGACGTGCTGGAAGAGCAGGACCTCGTGGCCAGCGGCCGCGCCGCGGGCGCGAAGAAGGTCGCCCAGACGGGCATGGTCAGGCCGGCGAAGTACCTGGCGACGGGCGCGGTCACGGAGGTCGAGGAGTCGCAGTCCGGCGCGGACGGCGGCATCGCGTGGAAGGGCATCCGGGTGGGCGGCGGCCGCTCGGAGGCGCAGGTCACGGTGATCGTCAAGCTGATCGACACCACGACGGGCGAGATCGTGGCCAAGGAGCGTATCGTGGGCAAGGCGGGTAATACGGCCGTGCGCGTCGGGCTGGACATCGACCGGGTCAGCACGGAGCTCGGCGGGTTCGTGAAGACGCCCCTCGGGCAGGCGGCGCAGGACTGCATCAACCAGGCTTCGGCGTTCATCGCCAAGAAGATGGAAGAGTTCCCGTTCGAGGGCAGCGTGATCAAGGTTTCCGACAACGGGCAGGTCATCATCAACCGCGGTTCGGAGTTCGGCGTCGAGGTCGGGCAGGAACTCGTGATGGCGGAGCAGGGCGAGACGCTGATGGACCCGGACACCGGCGAGATGCTGGGCGAGGAGGAGGGCGAGGTGATCGGCAAGATCCGCGTGGCGAAGGTCTCCGAGAAGATTTCCTACGCGGACATCACCGAGGGCGAGCAGAGCCCGGCCGCGGGCACGGTGGTTCGCGCCCAGTAGTCGCAGGAGGGTGACAACGGCGAAAGGGGCGTCCCGGTACCCGGGGCGCCCTTATTCTTGGGATGGCTCGTCCGGCGGGTCCTTTTGTTCCTTCTTCAGGACCTCGGCTTCGGCCCGCAGGGGGGCGAGTTCCACGCCGCGCTGCCTGAGCTTCCCGGCGACGCTCTCGTTGTCCGGGTCGAGCACGAACGACCGCTGCCAGCGGGGCAGGGCCTCGTCTTCGCGTCCGAGTTTGTGCAGCGCGTCGCCGAGATGGTCCAGGATGGTGGGGTCCTCGGGCAGGAGTTCGGCGGCCTGGCTCAACTGTTCCAGGGCCTTCGCGTATTCGCCGCGCATGTAGTAGATCCAGCCGAGGGTGTCGATGTAGGCCGCGCTCGCCGGGTTGGCGGCCAGCGCCTTCTTCACGTATTCCTCCGCCCGGTCCAGTTGCGTTCCCTTCTCGGCCCACATGTAGGCGAGGTAGTTGTACGCGTCCGCGTACTCGGGATCCAGCTGGAGGCATTGCTCGAGCAGCTTCACCGCCCGGTCGAATTCCCCGTTCCGTTCCGCGGCCGCTCCGTACCAGAAAAAGAACTTCGCGTCCGGCGCGCGCCCGAGGAAGGGAGAATCCTCGGCGAATTCCTCCGCCTTCTCGAAGGCCGCCAGTGCCTCCGGGTAGGCCTTGCGCGAGCTCTGGAGCAGGGCGGTGTAGTAATACACGTCCGGATCCTTCGGCTGGAGGCGGGCCAGCTTCTCCAGGACGCGGACGCACCGCGCGACCGTCTCGTTGCCGTCCTGCTCGAAGGCGTGGTGCAGGTAGGCCTGCAGGTAGGCCGGGTTCAGCTTGACGGCCCGCCGCAGGTGCTGCGCGGCCTCGTCGACACGGTCGGCGGCCTCCGAGGTCAGCGCGAAGTTGAAATAGAAAAGCGCGCCCGGCGCCCCTTCTTTCTTGACGGAGAGTTCGTGGCGGCGCTGGAAGAGCTCCAGTGCCCGGGCGTAGTCCTTCATGTCGTAGTACACGTAGGCGAGCATCTCCAGCAGGGGGCCCTCCTCGGGCTTGGTCTCCAGGCCTTCGAGGAGCGTCCGCGCTGCCGCCTCGGGCTGCTTGAGGTCCTCGGTGAGGATGAGCGCTTTTCGCAGGATCGGGGTAGGGTCGTCGGGAAAGGCCTTTTCCGCCAGGCCGAAGTTAAGCAGGGCCTTCTCGGCGTCGCCTTTTTCGTGGTAGAGCTCGCCGAGATAGAAGAACAGGCGGGGATGCCCGGGGATGTCGCGGGTCAACTTCTCCAGGGTCTCGATGGCCTTGTCGCCCAGTTTCAGGAAGCTGAACGCCAGTTTCTGCCGCACGGCCAGGCTGTCCGGCGCTTCCTGCTCGACGGCCTCGAAATACTCCACCGCCCGCTCGATCTGCCGGTCGGCGATGTACAGGTCGCCCAGTTGAAAGAGGATCGAGGTATCCTCCGGGGCTTTCTCCCGAGCGCTTTCAAGCGCCCGGATGGCGGCCCTTCGCGCGTCCTCGGCCTCCCGCTTGTCGGTCGAAGCCTCGGCTTTTTCGGCATGCAGGCCGGCCAGCAGCCGAAGAAGGTCCAGCGGTTCGGATACGATCCGGCGGCCGGATTCCAGAAGGCGGATGGCTTCGTCGATACGCTTGTCCTGGACGAGCAGGGCGGTGAGCTCGACATACGGGTCGGCGTCCGCCGGTTCCCGCCGGATCAGGTCGCGGTACAGCTCGATCACCCGGTCGGTATGCTCGGCGGCGCGGTTGACGAGGATGGTCCAGCGCAGGATCTTGTCGGAGTCGGGGAGGACGCGGCAGGACTCCTCCATCACGCCGACGGCCTCGTCCACCCGCCGCTGCTGCAGGAGGAGCAGGGCGACGCGGAGAACCAACTCCTCGTTGGCCGGGTCGAGGCGGGCGGCGGCCTGGAAGTTGCTCAACGCGGAGACGTAGTCGCGGCGACGTTCGTCCAGCAGCCCCCGGCTGTAAAAGGCCAGCGCGGAGGCCTGGACTTCACCCTCGGCGCTCAAGGGCGCCAGGGCGGGCCCTTCGGGGTTTCCCACGACGGCGGGTGTGGAAACAGTGCGACACCCGCCGGCCGCGGCCAGCAGGAAAGCCGCCGCGAGCCACCGCCTGGAAAAAGCCTGCCGCATGCCCGATCTCCATTCCTGTGGGCCGCGCTACAACTCTCCGGCCCGGGGTGACCGGGTGCCAAACGGCTTCCCGGCGCGACGCCGGGAAGCCGTTCGACCCTGCCCGGAACGATCAACCCTTCTTGTGCCGCTGCGAACGCAGACGCTTGCGGCGTTTGTGCTTCGCCATCTTCTTGCGGCGCTTCTTTTTCACCGAACCCATGTTTTCTCCTTCGGCGCCCCGTCCCTTCGTCCGGTCAGGGCACCACCTTGTTCAACCCGATCTCGATAATACCTTCGGCCCCGGCCTCTTTCAATGCCGGGATGATCTCGCGCACCACGGGCTCCTCCACCACGGATTCCACGGAGAACCAGCCCGCGGAACTCAAGCTGTTGATCGTTGGCGCGTGCAGGGCGGGGAGGATGGCCAGGACCTGGTCCAGGTTCTTCTCGTGCACGTTGAGCTTCAGCAGGACCTTGGTCTCCGCGGCGAGGGCGCCCGAGAGCAGCAGCGCGAGCTGCTCGATCTTGCGCCGCTTCCAGGGATTCTTCCATGCCCGGCGGTTGGCGATCAGCTTGGTGGTGGATTTCAGCACCTCGTCCACGATCCGCAGGTTTGCCGCGCGCAGGGAGGACCCGGTTTCGGTCAGTTCCACGATGGCATCCACCAGCTCCGGCGCCTTGGCTTCCGTGGCGCCCCAGCTGAACTCGACATCGGCCTTGACCTTGTGCCGGCGCAGGTACTGCTTCGTGAGCGAAACGGCCTCCGTGGCGATGCGCTTGCCCCGGAGGTCCCGGACGGACTGGATCCGCGACTTCTCGGGCACCGCCAGGACCCAGCGCACGGGCCGCAAGCCCTGCTTGGCATAGATCAGGTCGGCGACCACGTGCACGTCCGACTGGTTCTCGAGTATCCAGTCGTACCCCGTGATGCCGGCGTCCAGCATGCCGTGCTCGACGTACCGGCTGATCTCCTGGGCGCGGATGAGGCGCCCCTCGAGTGCCGGGTCGTTGATCGTCGGCAGGTAAGACCGCGACCCGACCGACACGTTGAAGCCCGCCTTTTTCATCATCAGGAAGGTCGCTTCCTGGAGGCTTCCCTTCGGCAGGCCGAGCACGAGTTTCCTGTTCTTGTCCGTCATGGTCGTCTCCATCGGTTTGGCAGGGCGGCATCATAGGCGATGCCCCGCCGCGCGTCCACCGAGTTTATGCTGCGCGCCGGTCCCGGGCGTACCGGCACGCGTCCCGGAGCGGGCAGGCGGCACAGCGCGGACGCAGGGCGCGGCATGTGCGGCGCCCGTGACGAACCAGGTAGAGGTGCAGGGCCCGCATCCGGGTTTCGGGGATGAACGGCTCCAGGGCCGGTCCGATCCTGTCCGCAGGCGGCTTCGCGTCCACCCAGCCCAGCCGCCGCGTCACCCGCTCGACATGGGTATCCACCGGCATGACCGGACGGTCCAGGGCAAACAGGAGCACGCAGGCCGCCGTTTTGGCCCCGACGCCGGGCAGGCCGGTTAGCCACGCCCGCGCTTCCGGGGTGGGCATTTGTTGCAGCCGGGCCAGGCTCAACCGACCCTCGCGCTCGCGGATGAGGCGCAGCACCTGCCGGATGCGCGGCGCCTTGGTGTGCGCCAGGCCGCCGCTCCGGATCGCGTGCTCGATGTCTTTCACGGGCGCGCCGGCCGCGGCCGGCCAGTTCCGGAAGATCCTTTTCAGCTCACGGAAGGCGCGCCAGGAATTGATGTCGGAGGTGTTCTGCGAAAGGATGGTCTGGATCAGCGCATCGAGCGGAAGCAGCCGGCGCTGCGGGGGCAGGGGTCCGTAGGCACGAGCCAGCCGGCGGAAGACAAGGTCCGCGTCGCGCCGGGTCATAGGCGTATCACTTTTCCCGCCTGCAGGCTTACCCGGCCGGCCGCGAGCAGCGCCAGTGCCTCGGGGTAGGCGATGTGTTCCTGTTCCTGGATGCGGGCATGCAGGCTTTCAGGGGTATCGCCGGGGAGCACGGGAACCCGGCGCTGCAGGATGATCGGCCCCGTGTCCATGCCCTCGTCCACGAAATGGACCGTGCAGCCGGTTTCCCGGACCCCCGCCGCCAGGGCCTGTTTCCAGGCCTCGATCCCCGGGAAGGCCGGGAGCAGGGCGGGGTGGATGTTCAGGACGCGGCCGGGGAAGGCCTTCAGCAGTCCGCCCTTGATCATGCGCATGAAGCCGGCCAGGACCACCGTGTCCGCGCCGTGCTCCCGCAGCAGCCCGAGGACCCGGTCCTCCGCGGCGCCGTCCAGCTTGGTCCGGAATGGCGCGCCGTCCACGTGGAAGGCCGGCACTCCATGCGTTCGGGCCAGGTCGAGGATGCCGCTCCCGGCCGCGTCGGAGATGACGCACGCCGCGCGGGCGTCGAGCCGGCCGGCCCGGATCGCCTCCAGCACGCTGCGGGCGTTGCTGCCTTTTCCCGAGCCCAGTATGCCGAGCGAAAGCATGTCGGAAGCATACAAGGTTGGAGAGGCAGGGCAAGCGCGCGGGTGACGCCCCCGTATCCGCGTAGAAACCTAAAAAAAAGAGTTGAGTTTGCGGGGGGGCCGGGTAGATTACCGTCGCAGGCAGGAGAGCAGGCAGAAAGCAGCCGGATGGTCAGCAAACCTTCTTTCTGACAGCATAGCGAAAGCCCGAACGTGTAGGGTAATGCTGCCGGATACTCCCTCCGAACGACAAAAAGGAAAGCAAACAGATGGGTACAAGGTTATACGTGGGCAACCTCTCGTTCAACACAACCGAAGGAGAACTCCAGCGGTTGTTCGAACAGGCGGGCAAAGTGACGAGCTGCAATATCATCATGGACAAGTTCACCAACAAGTCCAGGGGGTTTGCCTTCGTTGAGATGAGTTCGCAGGACGAGGCCAACAAGGCCATTGCCACGCTGAACGGCAAGGAAGTGGATGGCCGGGCCCTGACGGTCAACGAAGCGCGTCCGCGCGAAGAGCGCCCCCGTGGCGACTTCGGCGGCGGTGGCGGCGGCGGCCGTGAGTGGAGGGGTGGCGACCGGCGGCGTTAATCGCTGACCTGTTTCCAGTACTAATCAAAAGGGCATCCTTCGGGATGCCCTTTTTTTGTCCCGCATTCCGATCCATCCGCGTAATCCGCGTTTTAGTCAGGGGTTCTCTCTCCGCGGCGCGGGGTTCACGTGCCGGAGAGGAACTCCGCCACAGCCTCGCTGACCGGCCCGTTGCCGCAAAAACGGCCGGCTCGGATCCGCTCCCCGAAGCGGGCCAGCCCGGATTCGAAGCTCCCGATGAAGCCCGCCGAAGGATTCGTGGAAAGCCGCATCCGGCCGTATCCCAGGCGCTCGACGTGCCAGGCGTTCAGGAATTGCTCGATGGCGCGCCGGATGGGGAAGGACATCACCGGCTTTCCGAAGTACAAGGCCTCGGCCATCAGGCTGTGCCCGCCGCCGCAGATGACGTAGCGGCAGGAGGCCAGGTCCTTCAGGAATTCCTCCTCCGCGTTGGGCTTGAACACCAGGTTGCCGTCCCGTCCCGTCCGGTCCAGCCCGTAGACGAACACGGGTCGGCCGATCTCGTTGAGGAACGGGACAAACCGCGCAAACGTCGAGTACCCCTGGTAGGCCAGGACATGCTCTCCCTCCCGGGGCGTGAACCCCGTTACGGCCGGGCGCAGCACGGGCGGGAGGATGCGCAGCGAGGCCGTCTCCGGCGCCCGGGGCGGCGGGAAGAAGGAGACGGCGATGTGCGATGTCGCGCCGCTGAACAGCCGGCGGATCGCCCAGACGGTGGCCAGGTATTCCGGGTATCGGCCCGGCGGGATCACCGGGCCGCAAAGGGGAATGATGTGCTGGTGATCCAGCGACAGGCAGCGCACCCGGCGTTCCCGGGCGACGGCCGGGACCACGCACTCGTAGTCCGTCAGCGTCGCGTCGGGCCGGAACCGGTCGAAGAGCTCCCGCACGGAACGCAGGCATTCGCCGCGCCGCCGCCGGAACCGGATCAGGCTGGCCAGCGTGACCAGCGCGCGGACCCGGTGCCCCGTCACCACGGTCTCCGGGTTGGGGCACTCGAAGACCGGGTATTCGCGCCGGAGCAGTTCCAGCCCGGTCCCGTGGCTCACGAACTGGAACTCGTGCCCGGGGAAAAGCCGGGCGACCGCCAGCGCGCGGATGGCATGCCCGTGACCGGTCCCGTGAACTCCGTAGAGGATTCGCGCCATGTTGAGGGGAGCATAGAAGAGGCCGGGAAGCGTGTCCGCAAGAAAGTGGTAAACATTTCGGGGCCGTTGTGGTTGACTGCGCGGCATGGAATGGATCGTACCGGGTTGGCTGATGGTCCAACTGCTGGGGCTGGGCGCGCTGGTCTGGGCCGGAGGCCGCCGGCTGAAGAAGCCGTCCGCTCCCGCGGCCGTAGCCGCGTGGCCCGCCGTGTCCGTCGTGGCCCCGATCAAGGGCCTGCCGCCCGACGCCGGGGCAGGGCTTCGCTCGATCCTGGCGCAGGACTACCCCGACGCCGAGTTCCTGCTGGTCACGGAAGACGAGAACGACCCGTCCGTGCCGCTGGTCCGGGATTGCCTGGCCGGCGCTCGTGGCCGGCACGTCGTCGCGGGGCGCGCATCGGCGTGCGGACAGAAAAACTTCAGCCTGCTCGCCGGCGTCCGCGCCTCCGATCCAGGCCGACCGGTCCTGGTTTTCTGCGACGCCGGTCACACCGCGCCCCCGGACTGGCTGCAAAAACTGGTCGCGCCGCTGGCGGCCGGGGAAACCGGGATCGCCACCGGATACCATTTCGTGTACCCGCGGCCTCCTTCGGTCCCGGTGGCCGGCCGGGCGATCACCGTGCTCCTCCTGCACCTGCTCCAGCAGATCCCGGGCCTGACCCAGCCCTGGGGCGGCGCTATCGCCATGACGCGGGCGTTGTTCGAGAAACTGAAACTCGACGAGTTCTGGAGCCGGCAGGTGGTGGACGACGTATCCCTGGCGGTCCTGTTGAATCGAAACGGGATACCGGCGCGGCCGGCGCCCGAGGCCCTGTCGCGCACCGTGCTGGAAGCGGAGTCCTGGGCCGAATGGAGCGACTGGCTGACCCGCCAGCTTTTTTATCTGAAGCTGTACTTCCCCGTCTCGTGGTGTTTCGGCGGCCTGCTGGGATACGGGATGGCGGTATTTCTGCTCATCTGCCCTTTTTCCGCGATCGGCGCTATGCCGTGGGCGCTGCTCCTGCTGCTGATCGCGGCGATGCGGACCTTCCATCCGTCACCCGGGCCGCTGGGCCGCTGGATGGCCGGGGGCGTGGCGGCCGTCTTCATGGCCTGCGCCTGCCACCTGCGGACGCTGTTCATGCGCCGGCTGGTGTGGCGCGGCATCGTCTATGAGATCGGCCGGGACGGAACGGTTCGCGTGACCGAGCCGTAAGCGGGGCTCCGCCCGGCAAACGGGCGGTTCGCGGTCGTCTTCATCCTGTAGCCGTCGCCGTTTCCCATCGTCCCACCCTGCCGCCGTTGTTGTCTGGATGGAGGCAAGCGGCAAACGTCACGCGTCACCTGCGGTTTTGCCGCTTCGGCAAAACCGTAAGGTGTCCGCGATGGTTCGGTCATCTGTAGATTTCTTTCCGATGTCCGACGGCGACCACGAACACGATCAGCAAGTCATCTTCGATCGTATAGAGGATTCTATAGTCGCCTTGTCTGAGGCGGTACTGTTCAAGGCCGGAGAGCTTCTTGGACTGGGGTGGGCGGGGATCGTCGGCCAGCGATTCGATCGCCAAGATGATTCTCTGAAGATCTTTCTTGGGAATGGACGCAAAGTCTTTTTGGACGCTTCTCTTAAGCTCGATCCTATATTTTCCCATTTCGTTTCAGCTCCTTTAGGGCGGATTCGAACGAAATGGTGGGTTCATGTGCTCTTTTTGCGAAGATCTCTAGATCGTCGAGATCCTCGTGAAGAGCCGTGGATACAGCTTCGTTAACTATTTCGGATACGCTGCGAGAGGTCTCGGCAGATTTCAGCCGCAACACGCGATGAAGCGATGGGTCGAAGTACACCGTTGCTCGTTTAACTGCGACGCTCATGTTTGTTCTCCTGTTTCTGATAACAACATAGCGTTATGACGTTATAATGTCAAATTATTATCTGACCGAACGCTAGCCATGTGCCGACTGTTTCCGCGCCCCGCGGAAACAGTTAGGCACAATGGCCTTGTTCGCACGGTTCAGCATTTGGATTTACTGCTATTATCGGCTTCAAGTGCTCGTATTTTCTTGTCCTGCACCTCAAGTAATTCAGACCGAAATTCTTCCAATAGACTTTTCCGTAATTCATGTAGTTTTGGAGCAATATGCTCGATGATACGCATTGCGCAACTTTTCTCAGTTCTTGTTACCACTTTGTGATGTGCCGCCAAATATACGCTTAGATGAATGCCAAGAATCAGTCGCTGATCTTGAGGATTATAGTCTCTTAGGGCTTCTTCTGCCGCCGTTAATTGACCCGATTCTATTAGTCCAGATACAAACCAGAACATTCTAAGCGATGACACGCTTTCGTTCTTTACTCCGTTCAGATCAATCATCTTAATAAACTCATCACGTTTATCGGTGAACAGATTGCTTGCCACTGCTTCTCGAGCGTACAAGTAGTATCGCAAGAAAGCATGAAGCGGATGCAACGCGCCCGACACAACCTTTTGTTGAAAGTCAGCAAATACCGATGCCAAGCTGTTTATAACCCAGGATAGCGCCGGGATCTTTTCCGCAACTGTTGACAGATAACTTGCTTGCGTCGCAAGCCCAAGGGTTATGGCTGCATCATATAATGCAGGCGGCGGAGCGCTTGACAGTTTGTCCTCTAATTCAAGAATCATTTTCCCTTGTCCGGGGTTTTCACCAAAGAAGAACACGAGAGGCATTCTCCACCAGCCATCTATAACAAACGATTCAATCTTTTCTGCATTCGTCACAGCTCGTCCAGCAAAGAATTCTTGAAGCATCAAATGACGGAATTCAATATTATCGTCAAGCACCCGAAATAGTGATGATCTGTTTATTATCTCATCAGTTAACATTTCTATGTCAGCTTTGTGCCCTCTGTTTTCTAGTTCATGAGCAATAAGATGTTTAAACTCATGAATGGAGATAGATGTCGTTCTTCGGGCATGCATTACTGCAGCAATCTCTCTTAGTATATAGTCCTTTAAAGGAGCATGATATTGCTGATCCAATCCTTTACTTTCGTCCCATCGTCCGAGCATGTACTCTGTAAACTTTTTAAATAGCTCTGTAATATTTGCAGGTATATCACGGCGCCCGCCCTCTGTACCCGCTGCAAACACCGTTACGATCAGTGGATTGAGCTCAATTCCGTGCACTTCCTGTAACTTTCGCAGGAATTCTTCGGCATCTTCATGTTTCAGGGCTTTTGGCTTAACAAGACGCTTAATTATTGCCTTTGCCTGCTTATAGTTCATTGAGCTAATTGTAAATGTAGCAAATCTTGCCAAGCCTGGATTATTCTTAACGCTAATTGTATCTCTTGACGTGATTATTATTTGACATAATGGATATTGCACGTGAAATTCGCATATTCTTCTGACCGCCTGCTTCTGCGACTCCAGATTTGCAAGCTCATCTAAAGCGTCAACAAATAAAACGACCTTGCCAGTGGTTAGATCGTCCGTTTTGAATGGCACCTTTATACTTCCAGCAAGCGCCTCAGTGCATGCATACATTAAATCAAGGACGTTTGTGCTTGCGTACTTATCAATATGATTTGCTTTCAGAAAGACAGGTATTCGTGAATTGTCGGGATCGCTTTCATATTTCTCGCATAGCATATATATCATTCTGAGCATGGCGGTCGATTTGCCGGCGCCTGCGCTTCCGAGCAAGAGAATCAAACGTTCCTTTCGCGATGTGAGCGATATGACCGGCAAATCAACAACATCCGGCACTTGCTTGATTTCACCCGCTACTTTCAGTGGCTTTAACTCATACTTAACAGCCCTGATAGGGGCATAATACTCATTTGATGCAGCAACAGGGGGCAGATTTGAAGCAATCAGCTCTCCCTTTGTAAACAATTGAGTGTTCTTCTCAATTGCTTCTCGCACAGCTTTCAAATACGGAAATATGTTTGCATCGATATTGAACCAGAACTCTGGATAGTGTTCGTCAATGTCAGGGATCAGATCATCGACATCCATAAAGACAAGACGTGGATCATTTACGTCAGCGATAATGTGAGATCTCGCGTTCTCATTTATTTTACCGCTTACACACAATACTACCTTCGTCGGGCGTTTTCTTTCCTTTGTTTTAACAAGCATAATTGACGACTCTTTTGCCGTTTTAAGCTGGGTTATTGCTTGGACAATATTATGCGCCACTTTTGCACCCATATTCATGTTCCCCCGCTTGGTCTGAACGGCGTAAAGGTCCGTAAGTCCCAAGGGGTCGCGGCCAACAAATATCGCATCTTTCCCAGCCTCCAGAGGGCCGCATAGGTCGCGGCCATCCTCCAGTTTACGCCTCAGAAATAATGGACGAACAACTTTGTCGCGAAAGTCATCTTCCGATAGAGAAAGAAGGTATCGCTCCTTCTTATACCGAGATAACGATTTGGCACGTTCAATCAATTCTGAATTCATTATCTACCTCCCTATTCATGTGCGAACGTCCACGCTCTCCCTCACCTTGACCGTCCGCGGCAAGGTGTAGGTGAGTAGCGTGTTGTTGGGCCATCTTGCCTCATTGCTGTGCCCGGAGTCCATCCCGCAGTTTCTCCGCAATCCGATCCCGTAGGCTCTTCGGGGCGAGCACCTTCACGTCCGGCATCCAGGACAGGACCCAGCGTACCAGTTCCTTGCGTCCTGTCGTCTCCATCCGCATCTCGACGCAGCCGTCCGCTCGTGTCCGGAACTCCTGCGATGGGTGCCATTGCCGCTCGGTGATGTAGACGGCCAGTTTCGGATCGAATAGCAGCCGGACCCTGATGGGCTTCTCGCCGCCGACGATGCCGAAAGCCTGCCGGGCG
>JAGNIJ010000043.1:0-22442 GCA_018001225.1 Kiritimatiellia bacterium
CCGCCCCCCCTCGGTAATCGTGAATAGGTAGAGCCTACCCCCTCCCCCCGCCTGCCCCTAAAAGGCGGGAAGATTCCGCTTCTTCCCGCGACTGAAGAAGCGAAGGTCTGAAAGTCACGGGGCCTCGGAGACCATCATGAGAATGCGAAACATAGTGAGATGGACGCTGGCGCTGGCCGCGGTCATCCTCCTGGCGGCGGCGCTGGAATCACCGGCCCCGCCGGAGCCGGGGTGTCCTGACTGCCGGCGCAAGTCCATCGTCCTGTCGCCCAAGATTATGAAACTGATATTTGGGCTGTAGGATAGTTCGGGCCTGGCCTGGAAGGGACAGGCCCCTGCCGTCGTTTTCCACGCGCTCGGCCACGCCCCCCCCCGGCACCGGGGTGGGCTAGTTCATGGCCGGCTTCGTGCTGGTATCAGATGAGAATACCGGCAGGCGGCTCCCGCCGGTACACGCAGCGGTTTAGAACCTGATCGCTGGGATACCCCACCATTTGAATTGGAACGGGATCACCCGTATCTGCCGGATTTCAGGTCCGCCGCCTTCCGTGAGATCCCGGAGTTCCGCTCTCATCGGACCCGACATGTCGGGCATCGTGGGGGTTCCGATGGGGATCGGGGCGGACTGGAATTCCGTGCTTCCCGCCTCGGGTATGGCCGCCAGGGAAGCCAAAGCTGAACCCAACGTCAACAACGCGATGAACACAGTCTTCTTTGAGCGATGCATTTTATGTTCTCCTTTTTCAACTCATCTCGCCGCTCATCATGTTGAGTCGAACAGGGAAGAGCTATCTTCCCCGCTTGGAAACAGGGAAGATTCGGTGTGTTCCCGCGACTGAAGAAGTAAAGGCCTGGAAGACCATGGGCCTTGGAGGAAACCATGAGAACGCGAAACATGGCGAGATGGACGCTGGCGCTGGCCGCGGTCATTCTCCTGGCCGCGGCGCTGGAATCCCCGGCCCCGTCGGATCCGGGATGCCCCTCTTGCGGCCGCGTGGTGCCGACCGTGTCGCCCAAGATTTTCTGGCTCATGTTTGGGCGATAACGCGGGCATGGGACAGGCCCTGCCGCCGCCGGAGAATGCCGGACACGGCTTTCAGACCTGCCACAACCCGCCGTTGCCGATCCGTCCTGGAGGGTGGCCGTCGCTCAACATCCAGGCGTCCCGGACGAATCGAAGTTCTTCAGTCAGACAGGGACCGTAGGGGCGTCGCTGGCGACGCCCGCGGGCCCTGTAGCGAAACGAAGCGCGTCCTGCAGGGCGGGCGCCGGCAAGCGGCGCCCCTACGACACTACGGCGAATCCGCTAATACCTTTGACAGCCTCCAACGCGGGATGATAAGGGTTTGGCCTGTTTTCAAGCGGGAATCGGCGCGGGCACCCTGGATTGTAAACCATGGCTAAAGTCATCCTCGAGCACGTGTACAAGGTCTATCCCGGCGGCGTGGCGGCCGTCAGCGACGCCTGCCTCGAGATCGAGGACCAGGAATTTGTGGTGCTGGTCGGCCCGTCCGGCTGCGGGAAGTCCACCACCCTGCGCATGGTCGCGGGCCTGGAGGAGATCTCGCAGGGCGCGATCTACATCGACGGCCGCAAGGTCAACGACGTGCCGCCCAAGGACCGCGACATCGCGATGGTCTTCCAGAACTACGCGCTGTACCCGCACATGACGGTCTACAAGAACATGGCCTTCGGCCTGAAACTGCGGCGATTCCCCCGCGCCGAGATCGACCGGCGCGTGCGCGAGGCGGCGGAGATCCTCGGCATCCAGGACCTGCTGGAGCGCAAGCCCAAGGCCCTCTCCGGCGGCCAGCGGCAGCGCGTCGCGGTCGGCCGGGCGATCGTCCGCAAGCCCAAGGCGTTCCTGTTCGACGAACCCCTCTCCAACCTGGACGCCAAGATGCGCGTCCAGATGCGCACGGAGATCAGCAAGCTGCACACCCGGCTCGCCTCGACCATGATTTACGTGACCCACGACCAGGTCGAGGCGATGACCATGGGCGACCGGATCGTGGTGATGAAGGACGGGCTGATCCAGCAGGTCGCCACGCCCCTGGAACTCTACAACCGGCCGGCCAACCAGTTCGTCGCCGGCTTCATCGGCAGCCCGCCGATGAATTTCTTCTCGGGGACGATCGAGGCGCGGCCGGAGGGCCTGTTTTTCCAGGAGGGCGCGTTCGCGGTCCGCGTCGCGGACGAGCAGGCATCCGCCTTGGGCGGCTGGGCCGGGAAGCCGATCGTGTTCGGGCTCCGGCCGGAGGATATCGCGGAACTTCCCGGCCCGGCCGCACCCGCCGGGGACCGGATCACGGCCCGGGTCGAAGTGGTGGAGCCCATGGGCGCTGAACTGTACGTGTATCTCACCACGGGCCGCCATGCCTTCACCGCCCGGGTGGGCCCGCAATGCACGATCGCCGTGGGCGAGTCCGCGGCGCTGGTTTTGAACATGAAGAAGGCCCATTTCTTCCATCCGGAAACCGGGATGACGATCGCATAGGCTTTGCCGGGCGGGCGGCCGCAACCAGGCTTAACGGACATGCACATCCTTTTCAGCATAGCGCAGTTCCTTCTGGTCACGGGGATCGCCTTCGCGATCTTCGTGCTGCTGGCGAGCCACATCCGCTTCCAGCGGATCACAAGGGCCGCCGGCGACATCGATCCGGAAGAAACCACGGACGCCGACGCCCTGACCGCCGAAGTGGCCCACCGGCTCGGCACCGCGCACCGCGAGCCGGAGCCATTCGGCGTGGTTCTCTTCGAACCCGTCGCGTCCGCGGGCCATGAAATGCCGGCCGACTTGGAACCGCTGCTCCGCCAGGTCGAGACCACGGTCAAGAGCCATGTGCGGGCGAACGACGCGGTGTTCCGCCACGGGCCGAAGCAGATCGGGGTGCTGCTGTGGACTTCGCGCGAACGGATCGAGACGGTCGTCCGGCGGCTGCAGGATCAACTGCAACGGCCCGGGGGCCGGGCCGCACCGGCGTGGCCGCCCGGCACCGGCCTGGCGGCCGGCATGGGCTCGCACCCCGAAAACGGAAGCCGCACCAAGGATATCCTGCAGGCAGTCCACCAGGCGCTGGACGACGCCCGGAGCCGGGCGGATTCTCCACCGGTGCTGGCGTCGAGCGGTTCGCCCGCCACGCCCCCCGGCACCGCGCACGGCGAGGCGCCCCAGGGCTGGCTCGACGGATTGACCGGCGTGCTCCGCGAGGACCGGCTGACCACCGCCCTCCAGCGCTCCCTCTCTCGGCACCGCAAGGAGGACCGCCCCCTCTCCCTGCTCCTGCTGGACGTGGACCACTTGGACCGCTACAACGAGCACTATGGGCGGGAGGCGGGCGACGCGCTCCTCAAGGGCGTGGCCGGCGTGCTGCAGCACCGCGCCCGGGAGTCGGACCTGATCGGGCGCATGGAAGGCGACAGTTTCCTCCTCATCATGGACTGCGCGGTGGACCGGGCCATGCCCGCGGCCCAGCGGCTTCTCAACGAGGTCCGCAAGACCCCCTTCGCGGTGCCCGGCGGATCGCTCCGCGTCAACGCAAGCATCGGCGTGGCCGGCTACCCGGACCATGCCGCGCATCCCCGCGACCTGGCCCGGGCTGCCCGCTACGCGCTGCGGGCCGCCAAGCGCCGGGGCGGCGGCCGGTTCATTCTTTACGAGCCCGCCATGCAGACGATCGCCGACGAGAATCCGAAGGAGATCGACACGCTATGAGCGACGGCGCGCCCGTCCGCCCCCTTCGACTGGGCGTGAACCTGGACCACGTAGCCACGCTGCGGCGGGTCCGGGGCACGGAGTATCCCGACGTCCTCGAGGCCGCGCGGCTCTGCCTGGGCGCAGGGGCCCACGGCATCACCGTCCACCTGCGCGAGGACCGGCGCCATATCCAGGATGCCGACGTGTTCCGGCTGAAGGCCGAACTCGACGCCCCGCTGAACCTGGAGATGGCCAACGCGCCGGAGATCGTACGGATCGCACTCAAGGTCCGGCCCGACGAGGTCTGTCTCGTGCCCGAGCGCCGGCAGGAGTTGACGACCGAGGGCGGGCTGGACGCGGCGGGGCAGGAAGCCGCGCTGCGCCCGACGGTCTCGGCCCTCTCGGACGCCGGGATCGGGGTCAGCCTTTTCATCGCGGCCGACGCGCGGCAGATCGAGGCCGCGGCGCGCCTGGGCGCGCCCATGGTGGAACTGCACACCGGCGCGTACTGCGATGCCCCGCCCGGCGGCGGGGCGGACGAGGATCTGCGGCGGCTCATCGAAGGCGCCCGGGCCGCGCACGCGCGGGGCCTGCAGGTCAATGCGGGGCACGGCCTGAATACGGAAAACCTTCCCCCCGTCCTGCGCCTTCCGCACCTGGACACGCTGAACATCGGGCACAGCCTCGTGGCCCGCTCGGTGTTCGTCGGCCTGGACCGGGCCGTCCGGGAAATGCTGGACGCCATGGCCCTCTACGAGGGAGGCGAGCCGTGAAGCGGGACGCGGCGGGACGCGCCGGCCTCCCGGTCCTGGGCATCGGGGTGGACCTCGTGGAAAACGCGCGCATGCAGTCCGCGCTGCGGCGCTGGGGCAAGGCCTTTCGAAAAAAGGTTTTCCTGCCGGAGGAACAGTCGTACTGCGACGATAAGGCCGAGCCGGCGCGGCACTACGCGGGCCGCTTCGCGATCAAGGAGGCCGTCAGCAAAGCCTTCGGCACCGGGATCAGCGAGCACCTCGGCTGGCTGGACATCGAGGTCCGGCGCGACCCGGCCAGCGGCGCGCCGTCCGTGCGGCTCCGCGAAAAGGGCGGGCGCCTGGCCCGCCGCCGCGGGGTCGCCCGCGTCCTCGTGAGCCTTTCGCACACCCGGCACTACGCCGTCGCCCAGGCCCTGCTGGTCGGCCGCGCCGGGAAGGAGAATCGCCGATGAAAGCCGTCACGGCCGAACAGATGCGCGAGCTGGACCGCCGCACCATCGAGGAGGCGGAGACGCCGGGCGAGGTGCTGATGGAGCGGGCCGGCCAGGGCGTGGCGGATATCGTGCACCGCCTCGCCGAGGCGGGCGGGTTCCAGCGCCCGCTGGTGCACCTGATCGCCGGGCGCGGGAACAACGGCGGCGACGCCTTCGCCGCGGCGCGCTTCCTCAAGCAGGACGGGTACGCGGTCCAGGTCTGGATCGCGGGCGCGGCCAACGAGATCAAGGGCGACGCCCTGCGGCACTTGAGCCGGCTCAAGGACGCGAAGATCACGGCCCGCGAACTGTCGACCCGCGAGGACTGGGAAGAGGCCCTCGCCTACCCGGCCGCCGGGGACATCCTGGTGGACGGCGTGCTCGGCACCGGCAGCGCGGGGCCGGCCCGCGGCCCGGCGGCGGGCGCCATCGAGTACATCAACCGGCAGTCGCGCCAGGCCGCGGTGGTGGCCATCGACCTGCCTTCCGGCCTGAACGCCGACACGGGCGCGGCCGAGGGCGCCGCCGTCCGCGCTGACGTGACAGTCACGCTGGGCCTGCCCAAGCGCGGCCTGCTGGAGCCGGCGGCCCTCGAGTACGTGGGCGTGCTGGAAGTGGCGGATATCGGCATCCCGCCGGAATACGTCACGCAGGCGGCGCCGGCGGAGGACCGGGAGCTGATTCACGCCGCCGACCTGAAGCCGCTGCTGCCGCGTCGCCCCCGGACCGCGCACAAGGGAACCCAGGGCCACGTCCTGCTGATCGGCGGCGCGCGCGGGTATTCGGGGGCCATCGCCATGGCCGCCCGCGCCGCGCTGCGCTCGGGAATCGGGCTCGTTACGGTTTTGACGCCCGCGGGTATCGTGCCCGTCGTGGCTGGGGCCGTGCTGGAGGCCATGGTCCAGGGCGGGCCGGAAACCGATACGGGCTCGCTCGGCGCGGCCTTCTGGTCGGAATGGCGTGGCCGGGTCGACAAGTTCGACGCCGTGCTGGTCGGGCCGGGCCTCTCGACCCATCCGGACGGCCTGGTCATCGTGCGGCACCTGATCCGCGAGTGCCCGCCGCCGATGGTGATCGATGCCGACGCGCTGAACCTCCTCGAGGGCCAGCCCCACTTCATCGCCAAGTGCCGCCGCACCGCCGTGATCACGCCCCACCCCGGCGAACTGGCCCGGCTGATGGCCGTGGCCCCGGACAGCATTGCCCAGGATCGTTTCGCCGCCGCGCGCGACGCCGCCGAGAGCACCGGCGCCGTGGTGGTCCTGAAAGGCGCCGGCACGCTGGTCGCCCGGACGGGCCGCCCCACGCAGGTCAACCTGACGGGCAATCCCGGGATGGCCACCGGGGGAACGGGCGACGTCCTCGCCGGGTTCCTTGTGGGCCTGCTCGGCCAAGGCCTCGAACCCTACGACGCCGCTCGCCTGGCCGTCTACCTGCACGGCCGCGCGGGCGACACGGCCGCGCTCCACAAGACCCAGGCCGGCCTGACCGCGCTCGACGTGGCGGAAGAACTGCCGTACGCCTTTCGTGAGATCACCATCCGCTGATCCCAAATCCGCGCGAAGGGATCTTCGACTCCATACGATCCCGCGCAGGTTCTCCGTTGCCGTCACGGCTCGCGGGACGCTCGCCCTCCAGGAGAGGAATGTATCTGCATCGTTTAGATAGCGTTATGGAGGACGAGCGTCCACACGCGCGGATGTGGGCGCTGACTCCGGGGGTTGACGGGACGGCGATCGGCGGCATATTGAAACCGGACGCACCATGCAACGGATCATGCTCAAGTCGAAGATACACCGGGCCACGCTGACCGGGGCCGACCTGCACTACGAGGGCAGCATCGCCGTCGACCTCCGCCTGCTCGAGGCGGCCGACATCCTGCCCGGCGAGCAAGTCCACGTGCTCAACTTGAACAACGGGGCCCGGCTGGTGACCTATGCCATCGCGGCGCCCCGCGGCTCCGGCACCGTGCTGCTCAACGGCCCGGCCGCCCGGCTCGGGCTGGCCGGCGACCCGGTCACGCTCCTGGCGTACGGCCACGCGGAGGACGCGGAAGCCCGCCGCCGCAAACCGGCCCTGGTTTTCGTGGACGCGCGCAACCGGATCCGAAAGCCCCGGCACCCGCGCGGCTCAAGGTAAGCTCTGCCCGAGCTTCAGGTATTTCTTCTCGCCCTGAAACTCCAGCCGGACTCCCTTGGCGTCCACCTCCAGCAGCCGGGCGTCCAGGATCCGGTCGCCCACCTCCACGAAGGCGCCGTTCAGGAACGCCGAGCCCTTGGACCGGCCCCCGCTTCCGACCATCACGCCGGTCAGTTTCAGGACCGGCCAGCGGGCGGCTTTCGCGGGTTCCTTTTCGGGCGAGCGGGCTTTCGGCGGCGGCGGTTCGGGCTTCTTCTCCGGCGGTTTTACCGGTGCCTGCGGCGGAGGCTCGACGACCGGCGGGGCCGGCTCGCTAACGGCGGGCGGGGGCGGAACGGGTTCCGGGGGCGGCGCCGGCGGCTCGGGCGCGGCCGGCGGCGGGGCCGGCTCGTTTTCCACGCACGGCTCGGGCGCCGCCGGCGGCGGGGATTCGAGCGCCGGGGTTGATGATCGCGTCCATCGGAAGAACGACGGATTCAAATACCAGAGCGCCGCGCCCGTTGCCAGGAACAGCGCCAGCAGCAACAGGATCCACAGGCCCGGATGCCCCGAGGGTTTCCGGGGCGGCGCCGGAGTCGGTACCGGCCCGCCGGCCTCCGACGCCTTTCGATGCAACGCCTCCTGGATCAGGCTCACGACGGCTCCCTCAACTCCTCCAGCGCCCTCTTCACTTCCCGGCCGCCCACCTGCCGGGTCCCGGCGATATAGCCGGCCAGCATAGCCCGGTCGCACACCGTGTTGGTGATGCGCGGGATCCCGCCGGCGTACTTGTGGATGCGCCGCACGGCATCGGCCGCGAACCCCGCGCCGTCCGCCGCCCCGGCGACGGCCAGCCGGTGCTGAATATACAACCCCGTCTCCTCCTCGGAAAGCGGAAGCAGGTTGCACGAGATCATGATGCGCTGCCGCAACTGGCGGAACTCGGGCCGCGCGAGACGGGCCTGGAGCTCCGGCTGCCCGGCGAGCACGATCTGCATCAGCTTGTGCTGGTCCGTTTCCAGGTTGGACAGCAGGCGGATCTGCTCCATCACTTCCGGCAGCAGGTCCTGCGCCTCGTCGATGAACAGCGCCACGTTGAAGCCCTGCCGGGTCTGCTCCAGCAGGAACGCGTTCAACTGCTCGATGTAGGCCAGGCGGTCGCGTCCCTTCGGCGCCAGGCCGAAATCATGGAGGATGGCCCGGAGCAACTGGGTCTCGGTCAGCGACGGGTTCAGCACCAGGGCGGTGCGGACCTCCTTCGGCAGCGCGGCCAGCACCGCGCGGCACACGGTCGTCTTGCCCGACCCCACCTCGCCGGTCAGGGCGATGAATCCCTTGCGGTGCTCGATGCCGTAGATCAGGTGATCGTAGGCCTCTCGATGCCGCGCGGAAAAATAGAGGAAGCGCGGATCGGGCGTAATGTTGAACGGCGGCTCTTTCAATCCGTAGAAATCAAGATACATGGCTCAACGTCTTATTCGTGGTCGTGATGTTCGTGGTCTTCCCGGTCGCACACGTGCTCCGCCGGGAACAAGCGATCCAGGGTATCGCGCGATAAGGCCGCCTCCGTCGAGCCGGATCGAAGCAGGGCCAGGTGATTTCGGATGCCCTGGTTCCCCGGCATGAGCCGGAGAGCCGCCTCGAAATCCCGGACGGCGGGCTCCGGGTCGCCTCGCAGTTCGGACAGGATCGCGCGGAAGCTCAACAGGCGCGCTCGCTCCAGCCGCGCCTCCTCGTCCGCCGGAAGCGGGTCAGGCCAGACGCGGAGAGCAGCGTCGGTCAGCCGCGCCGCCTCGTCGTCCCGCCGCTGACGGAAGGCTAGCCGGCCGCGCTCGCCCAGCAGGCGGAAGTCGCGGGGATGCCGCCGCTGGGCCTCTCGCAGCACCTGCCCGGCCGTATCGAACCGGCCGAGGCGCGCGAGCCAGTAGGCCATCGTGAGGAAGGCCTCCACGTTGTCCGGGTCCGCCGCCGTGGCCATGCGCAGCCACGGGATGATCTCGCTGACGCTGTAGCCCTCGGTATGAATGTGCCCCGACGGCCGGATCGCGGCTCCCCACCGCTGGAACAGCCGGCCGCCGAAGGCCTCGTCCCGCCCGCGGGCCACGCCCCGGTGAAAGTAGTCGTCCGCCCCGACGTACAGGCTCTGCCCGAAGGCGACCCGGCTGACGCCCAGCACGCGGTCGAGCGCGGAGTCCGCTCCGCCGGCGCCCGCGGCCCGCCGGGGCGCCAGCCGGCAGGCGAGGCTGAAGGCCGTCACCCAGAGCAGAGCCAGGAGCAGCACGGCCCGGCCAACGCTGCCCTGCGCTGTCATTCCGCCGCTCCCCGGCGGAACCGTTTCGTCCGGTAGGACAACCAAGCCAGCAGGAGAAACACGGCGGCCCAGACGAGCCCGTAGAGCAGGATGCCGAGGGCGTCCGGCCAGGGCGCCGGGCCCCAGTCGTGGATCAGCCGCTGCCGGAGATCGAACAGGTCGAGGTGCGGCAGCGCGTAGTAGAGCGCCGAGAGGACCGCGCCGGACGGGCCCGGCTCGTGGGCCAGCAGTTCCGGCACAGCGGGCGCGACTAGGAAGGCGGCCCCGCAGAGCACGTAGGCCATCGACGCGGCGGCCCCGTAGGTCATCCGCGTGGACAGCGCCAGCGCTAGGGCGCTGATCCAAGCCAGCGCCGCCGCATGCAGGAGGAAAGCCTGGCCGAGGCACCCCGCGTTCACGGCGCCGCCCCGCACGGCCGTCAGCGCCACGATCACCGCGTAGAAGGCGAAGGTCGCGAACACCGAGGCCGTCCAACTGCCCATCCATTTCCCCAGCAACAGCCCGGCGCGCGTGACGGGCTTGGCCAAGAGCGGGAAAATGGTTCCCTTGGACTCCTCCCGCGGGAGTTGCCGGCCGGTCAACCCGACCACCAGCACCAGCGAGAACAGCCACGCCATCAGCAGCCCCACGTCCAGGATATACCGGACCACCGCCCCGAGGCCGAACAGGTTCAGCGACATCAGGACAAACAGCAGGGTCAGCAGCAGGATCGCCATGACGTAGAGGTCCTTGCGGCGCAGCAGGTCGAGCCAGACCACCCGCGCGATGACCAGGACGCGGCTCATGCCGACCCCGCCCCCTGCACCACGCGCAGGAAATACGCCTCCAGCCGCTCGCCCGGGCCGACCAGCTCGTGCACCTGCCCCTCTGCCACCAGGCGGCCCTTCGACAGGATGGCGACGCGGTCGCAGACGAGTTCCACCTCGGATAGCTCGTGCGACGAGAAGAAGACGGTCTTGCCCTGCTCGCGCAACCGCGCGATCAGCCCGCGCATCTCCATCCGCCCGATCGGATCCAGGCCGCCCGTCGGCTCGTCCAAGATCACGAGGTCCGGATCGTTGACCAGCGCCTGGGCCAGGCCGATGCGCTGCATCATGCCGCGGGAGTAGGTGCCGATCCGCCGGCCGGCCGCGGCGGCGTCCAGCCCCACGTCTTCCAGCCGCGCGGCGATGCGCTCGCGCAACTCCCGGCCGCGGAGCCCGAACAGGCCGCCGGCCATCCCGAGCAGTTCCCGGCCGGTCAGGAACGGGTACAGTTGCGGATGCTCCGGCAGGTAGCCGATCCGCCGACGCGCGATGGAATGCCGGACATCCTCCCCGAACAGCGCCGCGGAGCCCGCGGTCGGTTCGATGAACCCGAGCAGGACGTGGAGGGCGGTCGTCTTGCCGGCGCCGTTCGGGCCAAGGAACCCGACCACGCTCCCCTGCTCCACGGAAAGGGTCAGGCCCCGCAAGGCTTCCACGCCGCCGGCCTTCGCCGGGAACGTTACCACCAGATCCCGTATTTGGATCGCATACTCCAAGGCTTCATCCCTTCCGGCGGGTCAGTATCCCCGAAATACCGGGCCCGGACAAGCGCGGGAAGATATCCAGCGCGGCTTCGCTTGCAGGCAAATGCGACAAAACAGCCTGACCATGCCCTGGGTTATCCCGCTGGATATCACTAATTCTCTACGGAGCATCATGGATCAGGATCAGAGGAGATATCGTATCAGCATATATAACAAGTAATTACGAGTTTTTTTTACAGGGAGAGCGAATTAAGTATTAGCGCAGTTATACGATATGATGTACTGTTTCTACGTTATTGCATGACCATCCATGCCGCGCGAAATGGATCGAACTAGGATGGGGGGCATGAAGAGTATACCGTCTTTGCTCATCAGGAAGCTTGCGCTTTCCGCCACCACCCTTTTGATTCTTGTCCTGCTGGCGCTGCCCGTGGCCCGGCCCCTTTTCGCTTCCGTGATGCGGGCCCACGCCCGCGCGAACACGGCAAAGGACGACGAAGTGTCCCTGTGCACCGTGGTCGATGCCCCCTACCTTTTCGCGCTGAACCCGTTGCACCAGGGCATCAACTCGCTCGGGTTGAGGGACGATGAATGCAGCGCCTCTAAACCGGAGGGCGTGTTCCGGATTCTGATTCTTGGAGATTCGGTTGCTTTCGGGAACGGCGTACAAAAAGACGAGACATTTCCGAACCAGCTGGAGCAGCGGCTGCAGTCGACACGCACCCCCTGCGAGGTCCTGAATGCCGGGGTTTGCGGATACACGGCCTACAACGAACTGCAGTATTACCTGCACCGAGGCCGCGATTTTCATCCGGATCTCGTTATCGTCGCCTTCTGCCTCAATGACGTGGCCGATCCGAGGCTTCACTGGGACTACACGTCCCGGGCGATCACCAATATCCCGGCGGCCGCCATCCCCAACCTCCAGTACGATCGAGACCACATCCTGCCGATCCTGCATTCGCGATGGCACAGGCCGGCCCACGACCCGGACCTCCGGGCCAAGGTGCCCACCTTCATCACGGGCGAAGATTCCATCGACATCCGCGTGCTGGAAGACGACTCCACGCCCGAATGGCGCTGGCTGATTTCGATGTATTCCCGGCTGCGGCAGGCCGCGGCCGGGGACGGGGCCCGCTTCGCCATTGTGCTCTTTCCGCTGGCCTACCAACTGGATGATGCGTATCCCTATCTTCCCCAGCAACGCCTCGCCGCGTACTTCAACGCCTGCGGCACCCCTTGCTTGGACCTCCTCCCGGAGCTGCGCGCGGCCCGGTCCGAGCATCCCTTCATGCTGTCACTGTCCGGCTATTACGACGTCTGGCACCTGTCGCCACAAGGTCACCGGGCCGCGGCCGAGGCGATCGCCCGTTTCTTGGAAACGGAACATCTTCTGTAATCCTGGACGCGCGCCCGGATCGGCCATCGACCGCGGAAAAACCGCGCTTGTCATCGACGGGGCGAAGTGGCATAAGTCACGTTTCGTCTATGAGCAAGCAACTGCGCATTGCCGTGGGCGCCGATCACGGCGGCTACGAGATGAAGGAGTCCCTCGCCGCCTGGCTCAAGGGCCAGGGGCACGGTATCCAGGACTGCGGCACCCACAGCAAGGACGCGGTGGACTACCCCCGCATCGCGGCCGCCGTCGCGCGGCTGGTCTCCTCCGGCCAGTGCGACATCGGCATCATGATCGACGGCGCGGGCATCGGCTCCGCCATGACGGCCAACAAGATCCCCGGCGTGCGCGCGGCGGCCTGCTATAACGAGGCCCTCGCCCGCAACTGCCGCGAGCACAACGGCGCGAACGTCTTGACCCTCGGCGCGGGCCAGAATAGTCTGGACCAGGTCAAGGCGATCGCGGACATTTTCATCAACACGGAGTGCACGGCCGAACGCCACCTGAAGCGGGTCCAGATGATCGCGGACCTGGAGAAAAACTGGGCCGGCGGCCCGGCCCGGAACGAAAAGGAGAAGGCCTTGGACATTTCCCCCGAAGACATTGCTAAGATCACCGCCCGCGTGAAGGATATCCTCGCCGGCGCACCGGCCGCGGCCGGGGGCCCCTCGGCCCAGCCCGCGAAGCTGGCGCCGAAAGACCTCGCGAAGATGATCGACCACACGGTCCTCAAGCCGGACGCCTCCTCGGCGGATGTCCAGAAGCTCTGCAACGAAGCCCTCAAGCACGGGTTTTTCTCCGTCTGCGTGAACTCCGGCTACGTCAAGCAGGCCGCCGCCCTCCTGCGCGGCTCGCCGGTCAAGGTCTGCTCCGTCGTCGGGTTCCCGCTGGGCGCCCAGCCGCCGGAGATCAAGGCCCTCGAGGCCCGCCGCGCGATCCGCGAGGGCGCGAAGGAAATCGACATGGTCATCAACATCGGCGCCCTGAAGAGCGGCGACGACGCGCTGGTGCTGAAGGATATCCGGGCCGTGGTCGAGGCCTGCAAGGAATCGCGCGTGCTCTGCAAGGTGATCCTGGAGACCGTCCTGCTGACCAACGACGAGAAGGTCCGCGCCTGCGAGATGAGCATGAAGGCGCGCGCGGATTTCGTGAAGACGTCCACCGGCTTCAGCACCGGCGGCGCAACGGCCGACGACATCGCCCTGATGGCGAAGACCGTCGCCCCGAAGAAGCTCGGGGTCAAGGCCTCCGGGGGCGTCCGGACCTACGCCGACGCGATGAAGATGATCCGCGCCGGCGCGACGCGCATCGGCTCGAGCAACAGCATCAAGATGTTGGAGGAAGCAGCCGCCGCCCAGTAGGCGGGAAAGGAAGACAGCCATGGCCGAACTAAGAACCTACGTATTCCTGGACAGCCTGCAGCCGCAGTTCGCGTCGTTCCAGGCGACGGTCTCGCAGGGATTCCTCCCCCGCCCGGGGCAGGCCGCCCTGTTCGTCGAGATCTCGCCGGGCATGGAGATCAACCGCGTCACCGACGTGGCCCTCAAGGCGACGAACGTCACGCCCGGCATGCAGATCGTCGAGCGCCTGTACGGCATGCTCGAGATCCACTCCGACGAGCAGGCCGACGTCCGCGCCGCGGGCCGGGCGATCCTCGAGTCGCTGGGGCTGAAGGAGGAGGACCGGATCAAGCCCGAGGTCACCACGAGCCAGGTGATCCGGCGGATCTCGGACTACCACACCCAGCTCATCAACCGCATGCGGCACGGCAACATGATCGAGCCGGGCCAGACGCTGTACGTCATGGAGTGCGCGCCCGCCGGCTACGCGGCCCTCGCGGCCAACGAGGCCGAGAAGGCCGCCCGCATCAACGTCCTCGAGGTCCGCGCGTTCGGCAGCTTCGGCCGCGTCTACCTCGGCGGCGAGGAGCGGGACATCGACGTCGGCTACCGGGCCGCCGAGCAGGCGATCGCGGACATCACCGGGCGGCCCGCAAAAGGCGGCGGGGGCTGACCCTCCCGCGCGAAACGCTGTTAAGCAAACCGTACGAAAAAAGGAGAAGAGAACATGGCAGATGCATTGGGCATGATTGAAACCCGTTCGTTCCCGGCGGTGGTCGAGGCGGCCGACGCCATGGTCAAGGCGGCGAAGGTCGAGCTGGTCAGCTACGAGCGGACCGGCGGCGGCTACGTCAGCGTGATCGTCCGCGGCGATGTCGCGGCGGTCAAGGCGTCCTGCGACGCCGGCCAGATCGCGGCGAGCCGGGTCGGCGAGGTCGTGGCCGTCCACGTCATCGCGCGCCCGCACGTCAACGTGGACGCGGTGCTCCCGCTGGGCCGCGCGGCCGAAGCCAAGGCCAAGAAGTAACCGCCCCCGCGGCGCACGAGGCCTTTCCGCCCCCGCGGCGCGCGGGGGCGGGAGGGTCGGATTTCGTTTTCGCGACGGGAGATACGCATGAACCTGGGCAGAGTCATCGGCACGGTCGTGGCCACGCGCAAGGAGAGCAGCATGGACGGCATCAAGTTCATGCTCGTCCGGCACGTGGACCCCGAGGGCAAGGATACCGGCAGCTTCGTGGTCGCGGCGGACGCCGTGGGCGTCGGCCCGGACGAACTCGTCCTGGTGGCCACGGGCAGCTCCGCGCGGCAGACCGTCGCCACGGACAAGCGGCCCTGCGACGCCGTGATCATGGCGATCGTGGACAGCTGGGACGTGGACGGGACCGAGAAGTACAAGAAGTGACGGGACGCGCAAGGAGAATGAGTCATGGCAGCGCTCTCCGCTCAAGACATTGAGATGATCGCCAGGCAGATCGCCCAGCAACTGGGCGGCGGGACGCCTCCCCCAGCCTCGTCCGCGGCCGCGCCGGCTGCGAAGGCGGAGGCACAGCCCGAGCTGGGTGTGTACGCCGGCATCGACGAGGCGGTCAAGGCCGCCCAGCAGGCGTTCCCGAAGTACGCGGCCCTCTCGCTCGCGGCGCGGGGCAGGATCATCGCGGCGATCCGCAAGACGATGCTGGAGAACGCGACGGCCCTCGCGAAGTCGGCCCACGAGGAGACGGGCCTGGGCCGGTTCGAGGACAAGATCATCAAGAACCAGCTCGTGGCCGAGAAGACCCCCGGCGTCGAGGTCCTCACGCCGGAAGCCGTCACCGGCGATCACGGCCTGATGCTCACCGAGCCGGCGCCCTTCGGCGTCATCGGCTCGATCACGCCCTGCACGAACCCGACCTCGACGATCATCAACAACGCCATCGCCATGATCGCGGCCGGCAACACGGTCGTGTTCAACCCCCACCCCTCCGCGAAGAAGTGCTCGGCGGAGACCGTGGCGCTGCTGAACAAGGTGATCAAGGCGAACGGCGGCCCGTCGAACGTCGTGGTCTGCGTCGCCCAGCCGACGATCGAGAGCGCCGGGGCGATGATGAAGCACCCGGGCATCCGGCTGCTCGTGGTCACGGGGGGCGGCGGCGTGGTCAAGGCCGCGATGGCCAGCGGCAAGCGGGCGATCTGCGCCGGGCCGGGCAACCCGCCGGTCGTCGTGGACGAGACCGCGGACATCGAGAAGGCCGCCCGCGACATCGTCCGCGGCGCCTCCTTCGACAACAACATCATCTGCGTCGAGGAGAAGGAGGTCATCGTCGTCGCCTCCGTCGCCGACCGGCTGATCAAGGCCATGCAGCAGCACGACGCGGTGCTGATCGACAAGGCCCGCCTGCCGCAACTGGAGCAGACGATCTTCACCAAGATGGCCGGCCCGCGCGGCCACGCGGAGATCAACCGCGCGTTCATCGGCAAGAACGCGGAGCTGATCCTCTCCAAGATGGGCATCAGCGCGCCCAGCACCGTCCGGCTCGGCATCGTCGAGGTCGAGGAGACGCACCCGCTGCTCTGGACGGAGCAGATGATGCCGATCCTCCCCGTCACGCGCGTCCCGAACGCGGACTACGCGATCGACCTGGCGATCGAGATGGAGGGCCACAACCGGCATACCTTCATCATGCATTCCAAGAACCTGGACCACTTGAGCCGCATGGCCAAGGAGTGCAACGCCAGCATCTTCGTCAAGAACGGCTCGTCGCAGGCGGGCCTCGGCTACGGCGGCGAGGGCTGCACCTCGTTCACCATCGCCAGCCCGACGGGCGAGGGCCTGACGACGCCGCGCAGTTTCTCGCGCTGGCGCCGGTGCGTGCTGGTGGACCATTTCCGGATCGTATAAGTTGAATAACGACCCCATCGGGCTTGCCCCGATGGTGAAGCAGGTAGGACCTCCGCTCCTGCCGGACAAGCCGGCAGGGGGCGGGATGTGAAACAGTTTGGGTAACGGATGAAAAAGTATCCCGCCATCGCCATCGTGGAGTTCCGCGACATCGCGCCCGGGATCCACGCGACCGACGCCATGCTCAAGAAGGCGCCGATCTCGGTGATCAAGAGCGGGATGATCAGCCCGGGCCGCTTCCTGACGCTCATCGGCGGCACGACGGCCTCCGTGGACGAGTCGCTGGAGGAGGCGCTGTTCTGGGCGCGCGACCATATCGTGGACCACGTCATGCTGCCGGACGTGCACCCGCAGTTGCACGACGCCGTGCTCGGCCGCCGGTTCAAGGCGGAGGGCGGCTCCATGGCCATCATCGAGACGCCGACGGTATCCTGCAACGTCCGGGCCGCCGAGCTGGCGCTCAAGGGCACGCCGGTCAGCCTGACGGAAATCCGCCTGGCGGACAGTTGGCTCAACGGCAAGGGCGTGAGCCTGTACCGGGGCGAACTGCACGACATCGAGGCCGCGGTGGACCTGGCGGTTTCGTTCCTGCAGCAGACGGGCGTGCGGCCCGTCCACCGGATCATCCCCGCGCCGCACGAGGCGCTCGGGCTGCAGGCGGACGCCGGCCCCTATTTCCCGGAGACGGCGCCCACGGAACTGGAAGGGGAGAACTTCTGACATGCTGCTGGGCAAGGTCATGGGCCGCGTGGTGCTGTGCGAGGCGTACAAGGGCCTCGAGACCGTGCCCATGCTCTGGATCCAGCCGCTCGACAAGAAAGGCCAGCCGAAGGGAAAGCCCCTCGTCGCGGCGGACTCCACGCGCATGGCCGGTCCCGGCGAATTCGTCTATTACGAGGGCGGCCGCGAGGCGGCCATGACCCTGGACCCGTGGTTCGTGCCCGTGGACCACGCCGTCGTCGGCATCGTGGACAACCTGCACCTGGCGGACGACAAGGAGATGGCGCCGTGATCATCGGCCGCGTCATCGGCGAAATCCACGCGACCATCCAGCACCCGTTCTATGCCGGGAAAAAGCTGATGGTGGTCGAGAAGATCACGCCCGAGGGCAAGCCCCTTGAAGAGTACGTCGTCGCCGTGGACTCGGTCGGCGCCGGACCCGGCGAGCGGGTGCTGATCGTGGACGAGGGCAACAGCGCCCGGCAGATCGTCCAATCCACCACCGCCCCCCTGCGCTCCATCATCGTCGGCATCATTGACGAAGTCACGCTGGGGCAGTAGGTTGTCCTGCCCGCACGGGAGAAGCACATGAAAGTCATCCTCATTGTCCTCGATTCCATCGGCATCGGCGAAATGCCGGACGCGGCGAAGTACGGCGACGCCGGCGCGGCCACCCTCCCCCACCTCGCGAAGGCGGCCGGAGGCCTGAAGGCGCCGGTCCTGCAATCGCTCGGTCTCGGGAACATCCAGGCGCTGCTGCCGAAGGGCAAGCCGATCGACGGCGTGCCGCCCGCGGAGAAGCCGCTGGCATCGTGGGGCGCGATGCAGGAGGTGTCCGACGGCAAGGACACGGTCACAGGCCACTGGGAGATCGCGGGGTTGGTCACGATCCCGGGCTTCAGCGTATTCCCGCCGGACTTTCCCTCCTTCCCGCCCGAACTCGTCGAGGCGTTCGAGAAACGCACCGGCCGGAAGATCATCGGCAACAAGGCGGCCAGCGGCACGGCGATCATTGACGAACTGGGCCCGGAGCACATGAAGACCGGCGCGTGGATCGCCTACACCAGCGCGGACTCGGTCTTCCAGATCGCCGCGCACGAGGAGATCGTCAAGATCCCGGAGCTCTACAAGGCCTGCGAGATCGCCCGCGAGCTGTGCGACCACTACAAGGTCGGCCGGGTCATCGCCCGCCCGTTCGTCGGCAAGCCCGGCGCGTTCAAGCGCACGGAGAACCGGCGCGATTTCGCCTTCAAGCCCGAGGAGCCGACCGTGATGGAGCGGCTCGTAGCGGCCGGCGTGCCGGTCTATGCCGTCGGCAAGATCGAAGACATCTTCGCCCACCGAGGCATCTCGGAGTCGAACCATACGGGCAACAACCAGACCTCGCAGCAGGCCGTGTCCGCGTGGACGAAGGAGAAGAAGAAGGGCCTCATCTTCGCCAACTTCATCGACTTCGACATGACCTACGGCCACCGGCGCGACGCCAAGGGTTATGCGAAATCCATCGAGCAAACCGACCAGTGGCTCGCCTCTTACCTGCCGCTGCTCGGGAAGGACGATGTCCTGATCATCACCGCGGACCACGGCAACGACCCGACCTACAAGGGCACCGACCACACCCGCGAGTTCGTGCCGCTGTTGGTCTACCAACCCGGCGATCCCGCGCGCAATCTGGGGATCCGGCAGGGCTTCTTCGACATCGCGCAATCCATCGCCGCGTACTTCGGACTGCCCGCCCTGCCCCGGGGGAAGAGCTTCCTGCCCTGATCAGCGGGCGCATCCATTGGCCACCCGGGCGGACTATCACAGTTTATAAACTGTGATGGTCGGATTCGCCCTTCGCCCCCTCCTCGGTCGCTATTATCTGTTGCCCGAACACGGGATGCCGATCATAATGCCCGCAACCCCGGGATGTTACCGGGAAGAAAGGGGCCTATCATGACTGGCAGAATAGGATTGGCGGTGGCGGCTGTTCTGTGTGTCTTCGCCGTCGCGGCGAGCGCCGAGTGGGAGCGGACCATCTTCGCGTGGGATACGCGCCTGCCGGCCCAGGGCAAGTTCCAGACGTCCCTGTGGGGCGACTATTACGCATCCGAAGTGGGCGACGCGGACGCCACCACGATGGACGCGGCGCTGTACCTGGCGTACGGCATCGCGGACCACTGGTCGGCATGCGTCGCGCCCGGCTTCGTGAGTTGGGACGTGGACGGCGGCGATTCCGAAAGCGGGATTTCCGACACAGCCCTCATGACGACGTACCGCTTCATGGAGGAAAAAGACTCCGGCGCGGACGTGGCCATCCTCGGCCGCGTGAACCTGCCGACGGGCGACGACGACAAGGGGCTCGGCAGCGGGAACGTGGAGCCCGGGTTCCTCGTCCTGGCCTCCAAGACGCTCGGGCCGATCGTGGCCGTTGCCAACGCCGGGGCCACGGCGATCCTCGACGCGGACGACGGCGAGGAGGATTTCATCCTCCGCGGCGCCGTCGAATGCCTCTACCCGCTCAACGAGCAACTGAATCTCAACGCGCTGCTGGCCGCCCAGACCGCCCGCGCGGACGGCGAGGACGACGACGTGGAACTCGGCTTCGGCACGCGCTACACGCCGGTGGAGCAGTTCTTCGTGCTGGGCGCCGGCTACGTCTGCCTCACCGACGCGTACGACTGGGGCGCGACACTGGCCGCGGGTTACGAGTTCTAGTCCGTTGGAGTGGCTGAAAGAGCCGCGGGCCCTCGCCCGCGGCTCTTCCTTTCGTCATGCCTTGACTTTGCCCCCCCGGATCAACAGGATGCCCCATTATGTTACCCCAATGGATCATTGAGAAGAAACGCGATGGCCAGGCGCTTTCCGAGGAGGAAATCCGCTGGTTCATCGAGGGCTACACGGTCGGCCGCATCCCGGATTACCAGATGGCCGCCATGGCGATGGCCACCTACTGCCGGGGCATGACCGCCGCCGAGACCGCGGTGATCACCGACGCCATGATGCGCTCGGGCGATCTCGTGGACACCTCGTCCATCAAGCTCCCCAAGGTGGACAAGCATTCCACCGGCGGGATCGGGGACAAGGTCTCGCTGATCCTAGCGCCGCTCGCCGCCTGCTGCGGCATCGCCGTGCCCATGATCAGCGGGCGCGGCCTCGGCATCACGGGCGGCACGCTGGACAAGATGGAGTCCATCCCCGGCTACCGCACGGACCTGGGCGAGAAGGAGTTCGTCCGGGTGATCCAGAAATGCGGCTGCTCGATCATTGGTCAGACCGGGCGCCTGGCCCCGGCGGACAAGAAACTTTACGCCCTGCGCGACGTGACCGGTACCGTGCCGTCCATCCCCCTGATCACCGCGAGCATCATGTCCAAGAAGCTCGCCGAGGGCATCGACGCGCTGGTCCTGGACGTGAAGTGGGGCAAGGGCGCGTTCATGCGCACGATCGAGGACGCCCGCGCCCTGGCGCGGAGCATGGTCAACGTCGGCAAGCACATGGGGAAGGGCATGGCGGCGCTGATCACGGACATGAACCGCCCGCTCGGCCGCACCGCCGGCAACGCGCTGGAGGTCATCGAGTCCGTCCAGACCCTCAAGAACGAGGGTCCGGCGGACCTGGTCGAGGTCACCCTCGCCCTCTCGGCGCGGATGCTCCTGCTCGCAAAGAAGGCAAAGAACGAAAAAGAGGCGCGGACACAACTGAAGAAGCACCTGGCCTCCGGGAAGGCCTACGAGGTGTTCCAGGAGATGGTCCGCCTGCAGGGCGGCGATCCGGCCTCGCTCGAAAAACTGCACAAGATTCACTCCGCCAGCCTGCAGGAGCCGATGCCCGCACCCTCGTCCGGCACGATCGCGGCGGTGGACGCCGAACGCGTCGGCAGGGCCTGCGTCGTCCTCGGCGCGGGCCGGACGAAAACCGATGACAAGGTGGACTTCGCCGTGGGCGTCTCCGGCCTGATGCAGGTCGGCGAGAAGGTGACCAAGGGCCAGCCTCTCGTGGTCATCCACGCCAACGACGAGAACCGGTTGGAAGAGGCGCGCAAACTGTTGGACGGCGCGTTCACGATCCGCAAGGGCTCGGTCAAAGAGCCGCCACTCGTGTACGAAACCATCCTGAAATGACAAGAGGCGATACCATGGACCAGAAGATACTGGATAAAGCCCTGGCATTCGTGAAGTCGCAATGGCCCGCGGCCAAGCCAAAGATCGGCCTGATCTGCGGCTCGGGGTGGAGCGACGTCGTCGCGGCGTTCAAGGAGAAGGGCTCGCTGTCATACGGCGACATCCCGGGCATGGGCTCGCCGGGCGTCGTCGGCCACGCGGGCAAGCTAGCGTGGACCGAGTTGGCCGGGGTTGAAACTTTTGTGTTCCAAGGCCGACGGCACTGGTACGAGGGCGAGGGCTGGACGCCCGTCGCGCTGCCGGTCTACCTGCTCAAGCAGATGGGCGCCCGGGCCGTGGTCCTGACCAACGCCGCGGGCGGCGTCCGGGCCGACCTGACGCCCGGAACCCTGATGATCATTGAGGACCACATCAACCTGATGAACGCCAATCCCCTGCTCGGCCCGCATAATCCCGCCTGGGGCCCGCGGTTCCCGGACCAGTCCACGGTGTACAACAAGGAACTTCGCGAGGCGCTGGAGCGCGCGGGGAAAGCCGTGGGCCAGAAATTGGCCAAGGGCGTGTACCTCGCCGGCTCGGGCCCGCTGTACGAGACCCCGGCGGAGATCCGGGCCTGGCGCGCGCTGGGCGCCGACGCGGTCGGCATGTCCACCGTGCCCGAGGCCCAGCTCGCTAACGCGGCCGGGCTTAAGGTGCTCGGCCTGTCCTGCATCACCAACCTTGCGGCCGGCGTCAGCAAGAACCCGCTGACCCACGAGGAGGTCACCGCGACGACCAAGGCCGCCATGGCGGGCATGAAGACGCTGATCGTGCAGTTGTGGAAGGAATTGAGTTTGTCGTTGTAGCGGCGGCTCTGTGAACCGCCGGGGCGCTTCATAGAAGCGCCTCTACAAGGCTGTGGTGGAGGCTCTGTGAGCCGCCTATACAGGGCTGTAGCGGCGGCTCTGCGAGCCGCCCGGAAAGCCGAAAAGCAGGATAAGGGAAACACACATGAGCGACATCAACAAGGACGTCCAGTACCACATCAACATGAAGCCCGGCGACATCGGGCGCTATGTCCTGCTGCCTGGCGACCCGGGCCGCGTGCCGAAGATCGCCTCGTTCTTCGACGACGCGAAGGAAGTCACCTTCAACCGAG